>JAHYIR010000004.1 GCA_019429305.1 Candidatus Cloacimonadota bacterium | reverse complement strand
CACAAGCTAAACAGTAATAAGCAGGGATCCTATGCCCCCACCAGATCTGCCGTGATATACACCAATCACGGATATTGTTCATCCAGTGCATGAAAACCTTGATCCAGCGTTGTGGTTGTAATTGTATCTCACCCGTTTCGACTGCTGCAATAGCCCTTTCAGCGAGCGGTTGCATCTTAACGAACCATTGCTCGGAAACATAAGGTTCGATAATCGAATCACAACGGTAGCATTTACCGATAGCGAGTTCATGCGGTTCGATCTTCTCTAAGAGATCCTTTTCCTGTAGAAGTTTCACGAGCTTGTCACGACAGGCAAATCTATCCATTCCGGCAAATTCAGTGCCGGCGTTTTCATTCATCTGACCCTGTTCGTCCATTACCACAACTAAGGGTAGATCATGACGTCTTCCGATCTCGAAATCATTAGGATCATGAGCAGGGGTGATCTTAACAAAACCGCTACCAAAATCCTTTTCGACATATTCATCGGTAATAATTGGTATTTCCCGATTTACAAAGGGGAGCAGAAGCTTTTTCCCAACCAGATCCTTGTATCTGTCATCAGCAGGATTAATAGCTACAGCAACATCACCCAGCATCGTTTCGGGTCTGGTTGTAGCAACCGTTATGTAACCCTCACCATCAACGAAAGGATAGCGGATATGCCATAAGAAGCCGGAACCCTCTTCATGTTCAACTTCATCGTTAGAGAGAGCACTGATACAACGCGGACACCAATTGATTATATACTCACCTTTATAGATCAAACCCTTTTCATAGAGACGGATAAAGACCTCTTTAACAGCTCTGGAGAGCATCTCATCCATTGTGAAACGTTCTCTTGTCCAATCGCAGGAAGCCCCTAACTGTTTTAACTGCTCGAGGATAGTGCATCCCTTCTCATTTTTCCATTCCCAGAGTAGTTCTATCAATCTCTCTCTACCTACAATATGACGGTCTAATCCCTGTTTCTTCAGGTCCTTCTCCACCATGTTTTGGGTTGCTATACCGGCATGATCTACGCCCGGTAACCAAAGTGTCGGTACTCCGGTCATTCTTTTATATCTGACTGCTATATCTTGCAAAGTATTGTTTAGAACATGCCCGATATGCAGAATACCTGTTACATTCGGGGGTGGCATCAATATAGCATATGGTTGACGATCTTTATCAATTTTCGGAGTAAAAAATCCCTCTTTAAACCAATATTCATACCATTTTTTCTCAACTTCTTGTGGGTTGTACAACTTGCTGATTTCCATCTCCATCCTCTTCTGTTACTCCCTAACTTTATCTATTATTTTTTGAATCCCACCGGGGTAATCTATTTGAATACTTCTGCTTGAGCTACCTTGACAAATTGTTCATGGGCCAAAAAGGCGAGTTTAGGCAGTTTATCCAGCGAGACAAATTTGGCTTCACCGGCATCGTCTCCCGCTTCTAACTTACCTCCAGTCTTCTTCATGAGAAAACCGAGAGATAGAACCTTTTCATAGAACGGCGAAGTTCCGTCATAATAACCGAGAAACTTCTTAATTCGCCCTTCTAATCCTGTCTCTTCTAACAACTCATCTAAAGCAGCTTGTTCAGGACTCTGATCTATTTCAATATAACCGCTCGGCAAAGCCCATTCACCCGCTTTCGGCTCAATTAAGCGTTTAATGATCAGGATCTCTCCGGCTTCATTAAAGACAACACAAGCAACAGCAGGGATCGGATTCTTGTAATAAGTCCAACCGCAATGTTCACATTTCTTACGAAGCTTATCTTCAGAGTCCCGAATAAACTGCAGTTTATTTCCACAACGAAGACAGAAATTAACTCCCTGATAGCTCTGCTCTTTTATACTCATGAGGGTAAGACTTTTAATAAAATTGATTTATGTCAAGTATCATTTGTATTTCAGAGCTCATGGCTGTTTCCGTAACATAGACTTCAGTCTTATCTTTTTGTCATCCTGAGTGCTTTGACCTTTGCTTCTTGCTCTGCTTTAGGCAGAATGTATCATAGGATAATCTTTGCAGAAACCTTATCATAGCAAGGCATCAAACACCACGCCCCGCAGGGGTATGGCATAAGATAGCCAGACACTATTGTCTGGATTTGAATGATCTTTTACCACCCACCCAAATGGAGCGGTGCTCCATTATCAGCGACTAAAATCGCAGGCTATATTATTACACCCATAACTACGCTCCGGGTTTGAAAAAAACAATGTAACTCTATTGGATGAAAAGTTAGGATACAAATATACAGACTGAAGTCTATGTTAGAAAAATTGCCCTTTTTACATCTTTGCTATCCTTCCGCTGGTGGGTCTTTAGTTAATTCGTGTTAATCTTTTATAATCTGTGTCCATCCGTGGATAATGCTTGTTATCCTTCCAATGGACTTGCTATCTCTCGTCAATAATAACTTCCATTTCACCATAATCTGCTGTTTCTTCGATGCAATCTTCTTCCATATATGTTTCAACAGCTGGTTCTTTGCTAAACTTGTCTATTAACCCGAATACCATGACGATGATGATGGCGAGTGGAACGATAAACTTTATCAGGATATCGAACATCTTACCGAGTTTGATCAATCCCACCGAACTATTAGCAGCTTCCCTTGTCCTTTTAGCTTTCCAGATATAAGCGGCAAAAATTGCTGTCAATAAAGCTCCTAAAGGAAGGATGAAGCTTTCCTGCAAGAAATCGAGGAAGTCAAAGAAGATCATATCGCCTATCTTGATGTGTTCTAAAACCCCAAAACTTAAACTTGCCGGTACACCGAGAACAAAGATCAAGACTCCTAAAACTATTGCAGCTTTAGGTCTCTTCCATTTATGTTCATCAACCAGCCAAGAGACAACAACTTCCAAGAGTGAGAAGGCAGATGTCAGGGCTGCTATACTAAGAAGCAAAAAGAACAGAGCACCAAAAAAAGTACCCCCGGGCATAGTAGCAAAAACGCCGGGTAGTGTAATAAAAGCCAGTCCACCACCAGCTGCCGGATCAAAACCAAGGGCAAAGACAGCGGGAAGTATTGCAAATCCAGCAATTAGGGCAATAAAAGTATCAAGTCCCATTATCCAAACTGCATTATCGTTTACTTTATGCTTGGGACTCAGATAACTGCCATAAGTCAATATCGCTCCCATTCCCAGACTGAGTGAGAAGAATGATTGACCAAGAGCACTAAGAATTGTTTGAGCCGTTATGGCAGAAAAATCGGGCTTCAAATAAAAGATTAGTCCGGCACCCGCACCGGGAAGTGTTACCGACCTGATAACAAGAATAAATAAGAGACCTAAGAGGAGAGGCATGAGGATCTTAACAAAACGCTCGATCCCTTTGACAACACCTAAAGCAATAACAGCTACCGTCAAACCCATAAAAACTCCATGCCAGATGATAGGTGTTACCGGATGTGATACATGATAAATAAACATATCGACAAAGCACTTTTCTTCTGTAATATGCCCGACAAGCGCTTTGAAGAAATAAGAGAGAGCCCAACCGGATACAACAGAATAAAATGATAAGATGACAAATCCGGCTAATACACCTAAAGCACCGACCAGCCACCAAGGTGTATTAGGGGCAAGTTTCTTAAAAGTTCCGACAGGATTACGCTGGCTCTCTCTTCCCAACGTCAATTCTGTCACCATCAAAGGATAACCTATCAAGACAACAGCAAACAGATACAATAGAACGAAAGCAGCACCACCATTGGTTCCAACTACATAGGGAAAACGCCAGATATTACCTAAACCTATGGCAGAACCCGCTGCTGCTAATAAAAAACCGATAGTGGTCTTCCAATGTCCTCGAATATTGTTTGGATCTTTCATCATTCTAATCTCCCTTAGGGTTTCTTAATTCCTTGAAAATAGTTTGGTTCCATTGATCATTTTCATAGTGATTAGGCAATATTTTTTTCGCATTATTATGTTGTATTAGATTTCGTGTAGGCTCTCAAAATTGACTATTATTTACAGTTTTCAATAAATATAGTAGCGGATGGTTTTCGATCAACTTGTAGCATAACTTATGATCATTATTCTTTTTTAACCATTAAGGTTGATAATACAACTGTCTGAACACCCCTGAAAACAAGCTTTCGCAACCACCAATTTGAATGAGTTACTGTAACGCATAATAATTCCTTTCATCAGAGATCTTGTCAGGATAACAGTCCTATTCTAGTGCACTTTTTCAGGAAATCTCAACCTTTTCCCCCCGTTAAAATTAAACTAAAAATGGGCGGTTCATGAACCGAGGAAAGTGCTTCCTCGTGGCTGCTTCCAAGCTCGACGAAGTCAACCGCCCCTACACTGTATTTCTTTACCTTATCACCTTTTCACCGTTCCACTCTTTTATATCTGTTTATCTTTTTTTCATCTGTGTGTATCAGTGGATAATCCTTGTTTTGCTTCCGCAGATTTTTCCCTAACACCTAAAACTCCATCTATTTTTTCTCTGAGTCTCACTGACTGATTGTCCTTTTATCCTTCACGGATCAAAATAAAAAGACTTCACAAAAAACAAAGTGGTGAAAAACTTGTGTAGAGGTGTATGTTATGGGAATGGAGCTAACTAGAGAAAAATTAAGAACCGTCGATGTACTCGAGGAGATGGTTCGTAAACTCCAAAAGTGGAATAAAAAAATTGTTTTTACTAATGGTTGTTTTGATATCATACATGCCGGTCATATCAAATATCTTTATCAAGCAAAGAGTTTTGGAGATGTACTAATCATTGGTTTAAACAGTGATGCTTCAGTACGTCGTATAAAAGGGGAAGAACGACCGATCAATAAAGAAACAGATCGTGCCCTTGTCTTAGCGGCTTTAGAGGTAGTTGATTATATAGTGATCTTTGAGGAAGATACACCTTACGAATTGATCAAGAAACTCTCTCCAAATGTTTTAGTAAAGGGTGGTGACTGGTTAGTCAAAGATATTGTCGGATCAGAAATCGTTTTAGCTTCAGGGGGTGAGGTGAAGAGTCTCCCCTATTATGAGGGACATTCAACAACTAATATATTAAAAAAGCTTAAAATATAGGACGTTGAACTGTTAGGTAAGGTGGTAAATGTCAAAGATAGAAGCATTAGAAGATGAAATTGCAATAGTCAAAGAGGTTTATGATGATGAGGTGCTTATTCAGATAGAGAGAAAAGGTACCTGTCGTTCATGTAGTATGAATATGCTCTGTATGGGGCGGGAAAACAAAGCAGAATTCCGAGTACCCAGCAAGTTATCGTTAAAAGTGGGAGATCGCGTTAAACTGCATATCAGTCCAGCATCACGCATGATATCTTCTTTCCTGATCTTTATCTTCCCCATCATAATGATGCTGCTCTTTTTTCTAACAGCCCGATATTTGCTCGGATTATCAGAAAACCTATCGATCTTGAGCTCATTTTTAGGTTTGCTGGTTAGTGGAATAATTATTATCTATGCCGACAGAAAAAGTGCTGACAAGATCAGAGTCGAAATTTTAGAGAAGGTCTAACGATGAAAATATATTTAAATGAAATGGTATTTTACGGTTATCATGGAGTAAAGCATGAAGAGCGAGTCTTAGGGCAGCGCTTTATAGTCAATTTGATAATCGAGACAGCTTCGGAGACTGATAGTCAAATCCATCATTTGCACGATACAGTTGACTATACAAGGATATACGATGAAGTAAAACATACAATGGAGAAGAAGCAGTTTCATCTGCTGGAAGACTGTGCTAATGAGATCTTAGATGCGATCTTCAACAACTTTGATAAAGTTGTTGCAGCAGAAGTAAAAATCAAAAAACCTTCTGTTCCGATTAACGGTTCATTGGGTTCTGTGGAAATTGAGATGAACAGGAGAAGATAATGGAAGTCTATTTATCGCTCGGCTCTAATGTCGGCGATCGTCTTCAAACAATCATCTCTGCTATAGAAGAACTGCAAAAACATCCGAAGATCTTTGATCTAAAAGCAAGCAGAATGTACCTTACAGAGCCATACGGTTTGGCAAAACAACCCGATTTCATCAACTGTGCTGTCAGAATTGAAACTGTATTATCGGCACGTGATATCTTACAGGAGATAAATATCATTGAAAAGGATTTTGGAAGAAGGAGAGAGATCAGATGGGGTGCCCGAACACTCGATATCGATATCCTCTTCTTTGGTAATCAGGTTATTCAGGAACCTGACTTGATAATCCCTCACCCGCAAATTCACAAAAGAGCTTTTATTCTACAACCTTTGCATGAATTGTGTCCAGATTTGGTGCATCCTGTTTTGCATAAAACTGTAAGAACACTTCTGGAAAATTTAACTGATAACGTTACATTGAGTCATAGATAAAAAAGAGCAATAACATTTTTTGCTTGAAATAGTAAAGGGTGTGAAAATTATGGTTCAAAATGTAAAAACCGTAAGGAGAAGTTAATGAAACGAAAATGCGGAGCTCTGATCCTTGCTGCCGGTAAAGGAACGAGGATGAAATCAGATAGGGCAAAAGTCATCTTCAAACTGGCAGAGAAAGAGATGGTACGACGTGTTACTGAGAGAGCTCTACAATTAGATTGTGATCCCATCGGTATCGTTGTCGGTTATCAAAAAGATGAAGTTATTGCGGCTATCCCTCATAATGATAAGGTCTCCTTTATCGAGCAAATCGAACAACAGGGAACCGGGCATGCAGTTATGGTTACAGCTGAGCTGTTTCAAGACTTCGAAGGTGATATGTTTATTCTCTGTGGTGATATTCCTTTACTCAGCAAAGAAACGTTAATGAATTTATTAAAAACTCATCAAGATAATAACGCCGCTTGTACGGTACTGACTATCAAACTACCCGATCCGGCAGCTTATGGTCGCATAGTTAGAAACAGTGAAGATCAAATAATTAAGATAGTAGAGTACAAAGACGCTACTGAAACAGAGAGAAAGATCAATGAAATCAATACCGGCATTTATTGTTTTGATTGCAGATTACTGTTTCAAGCTCTAAAAGAGATCAATAATGATAACAAGCAGAGTGAATACTACCTGACAGATACTTTGGAAGTTCTTAACAGAAGGCAGAAAAAAGTTATTGGCTTAGTTACCGACAAACAATCAGAGATAACCGGAATAAATTCTCAAAAAGAACTCGCCGAACTGGAAACTGAGTTTTACCGAAGAATAAAGAACCACTGGCTCAATAATGGTGTTAGTATCGAAAATCCCGAATCTGTGATTATCGGTGAAGATGTAATAATTGAGCCAGATGTTGAAATAGATATAGGAACAGTTATAAAAGGCAAGAGTATCATAAAAAAGAGAACAAAGATCGGCGCTTATTGTTATCTGGAAAATGTTCTACTGGGAAGTGATATAGTATTAGAAGGATATAACATACTCAAAAATACTCAGATTAGTGAAAATGAACTGCTTAGCTTTCAGGAGATAAGGATAAATGACTAAAAACCTTTATTCACCGTGGCGTTATGAATACCTGATCTCAGAGAAACCGGATGGCTGCATTTTCTGTTTTAATAAGGAAGAGGACGAAAAAAGACTCGTCTTACACCGTAGTAAGCATTCTTTCGTGATTATGAATCTATATCCCTATAACAATGGACATATAATGGTCGTAGCGCAGAGACACGTATCTAATCTCACTGATCTGCAACCTGAAGAATTACATGATATGTTCTCTACTGTACAACTCTGTGAAAGAGTGTTGCAAAAAAGATACAATGCAGACGGATTGAATGTTGGGATCAATATTGGTAAAGCGGCAGGCGCCGGTGTTGATGATCATCTGCATATACATATCGTTCCACGATGGTTCGGAGATGCAAATTTCATGTCTATTGTCGCAGAGATAAGAGTTATCCCGGAAGATTTTGAACAGGCATATCAGATGCTTAAAGAGTGTTTTATAGAATGTGTTAATGAAGAATAGTCTTTATCGGGTTATAAGATCAACAGATCATTTTTTATACCGTTATGGTGTTCTGTTATTCTTTATAGGGATCATGCTCATTGCATGTAAAGAGCAAGATAGTGACTTTCGAGATCTGTCGCCGGCTATTAGAGTTAGAGTTCTTAATGGTTGTGGATATCGTAATGCTGCTTCTGATTTCGGTAATTATCTTATCAGGTATAATATCGATGTGATCGGAGTAGGAAATGTAGATAAGTTTATCTACGATAAGAGTATTATTGTAGTTAAGCATGATGACCCACAAGACCTGAAACGTTTGATGAAATATACGGGAATAACCCGTCGTGTTTTTGCTCTTGACGACCATGCCGTAGAAAGTTTCCAGATCATAGCTGGTAGAGACTTTCGGGAATATATGAGGAACTAAAAATAAAGCAAGTATAATTAATGATGAAGCAAGGAGAGTTATGGAAGAATTGAAAGAAAGGGTATCCCAGTTAATCGAGTGGATACAAGCAAAAAAAGGTGAAGATATTGTCGAACTAGATGTCCAGGATAAATCTTCGTTTACCGATTATTTTGTAATTTGTAGCGGCAATGGTGAAATTCATACTAAGGCAATTGCTAATCATATCATAGATAAAGCAAAAGAGAATAAAATCTTTTTAATGGGAGCCGAAGGAATGGATAATGGCAAGTGGATACTGATCGACTTTGTTGATGTCATCGTCCATATCTTTGATGTCCCGGTAAGAGATTTTTATCAATTAGAAGATCTCTGGCATAAAATGCCTGAAAGAAAGAACATGTAAAGGTTGGATACTCAAGATGATAAAAGAGATAATAATCAAGGATCTAAAAGAAACATGGAAGAAATTAGGTTTTGAATATTCTGATAAATACTACGTAGAAGTACCTAAAAATCAGGAATATGGAGACTTTTCTACCAATGCAGCATTAGTTAATGCTCGTAATAATTCTATCAATTCCAAAGATATGGCGAAGCAGATAGCGAACTATCTCGCTAAAAAGAAGCATTACAAATCGGTAAAAGTAGCAGGTAACGGCTTCATCAACTTCGAGATAGCGAATAATCTTTATTACAAGGCACTAAAAGAGATCTCTTCTCAAGGTAAGAGCTATGGAGCAAGTAATTTTGGCGATGGCAGAAAAGCTCTCATTGAGTTCGTTAGTGCCAACCCAACAGGACCTCTCAATGTTGTTAATGCTCGGGCTGCCGCTTTTGGTGACGTTCTTTTTCGTATCATGAATTATGCTGGATTTCAAGCAAAACGAGAATTCTATATCAATGATGCCGGTAATCAGGTAGATGTGCTGGCAGAATCTTTAGAGATGCGGTATCGAGAAGTTATTGGTGAGCAGATAGAAGAATTACCTCCGGGCACTTACCAGGGAACTTATATTATAGATCTGGCTCTGAAACTTAAAGCCAAAGAGGGCTCTAAGATCATGCACTATTCTGAAGCAGACAAATTGGAAAAGATGAAAGAGTTCGCTTTGGAAGAGATCCATCAAATGCAGAGGGATAGCTTGGAACGTTTCGGTGTTGAATTTGACAGTTGGGTATCGGAAAAGATTCTCCGTTCACAAGGAGTAATTGAAGAGGTCTTGAGTTACCTTGCCGAAGCTGATTGTACTTATGAAAGTGAGGATGCCATCTGGTTTGCCTCATCAAAATTTGGTGATGAGAAAGATAGAGTACTAATGAAATCGGATGGTGAAATAACTTACTTCGTTCCTGATCTGGCTTATCACCTAACAAAATATCATCGTGGTTTCGATTATATGATCGATGTCTTAGGTCCAGACCATCATGGTTATGTTCCAAGATTAAGAGCTGCCATCAGAGCTTTGAATTTTGACGAGAGCAAACTTGAGATAGTGTTTCTGCAGCAAGTCAACCTATACGAGAGTGGCGAAAAGATCAAAATGTCTAAAAGAACCGGAAATATCGTTACGATGGACGAATTGGTAGAAGAAGTCGGTGTAGATGCAGCCCGTTTCTTTTTCTTAGAGAAAAAACCTAGTGCGCATTTGAACTTTGATCTGGAATTGGCAAAGAAAAAGACAAGTGAAAATCCTGTTTATTATTGCCAATATGCCCATGCTCGTATCTGTAGTGTACTGAGAAAAGCCAAAAAAGAGAAGATCTCTCTGAAGAAATTCGATGAGAATGAGTTAAAGAAGTTGAAGCAAGATGAAGAAATGGTAATAATTAAGAAGTTGTTAGATTTTCCCGATCTGATAGCCGCTATTGCAGAATTCAGAGAGCCCCACAGATTAGCTTTCTATGTTTATGACTTAGCTGCTCTCTTCCATAAATACTACCAAAAATATCAGATCGTTGATAGCAATAATCTGGAACTTTCGCGAGCAAGATTATACTTGATCTCGGCTATTAAAGATGTATTAGCAATCTCTTTCCAATTAATGGGTATCTCGGCTCCGGAAAGTATGACCAAAAAAGATACTTCTGACAAAGGCAAAGGTAAAAAGAAAGCAGCTCCCAAAGAAAAAGAGGTATCAGATTCGACGGCAAAAATCCTTGAAGACGTTGCTAAGAAGAAAGGCAAAATATCACCCCAAAAAGAAAAACCTACTTCTCCACCAATAGAGAAACCGAAGAAAATAGCAGCACCCAAACCCAAACCAGAGGATAAAAGCAAGAAGATTGAAAAAGTTGAAAAATCCCTTGAGAAGAAGACACCATTGGTAAAAGATAAGTATAAAGATAAAGATATCAAAACGAAAACAGAAACTAAAACTTCAAGCAAGAGGACTGTCTCGAAAATTGAGAAAAAGGATATAGCGAAAGAAGCTAAAAAGCAGAACTCAAAACCCAAAGAACATGTAGCAAAAGTTGATAAAAAAAAGGTACTTCTTGCTAAGAAGGAACCAGCAAAAAGAAAGATAACGAAAATACAACCTAAGAAGAAAAAGAGCTGATTGTATGATTAGAATAATAGTTCTTTCAGATACGCATAAAAATCAATCTCTCTTGAGAAAGGTTCTGCAAAATGAGATTGAGCAATGCAATTATGTTTTCCATCTCGGTGATAATTACGAAGATTTAGATGAAAATGAAGATCTACTTATCGGTAAAAAAGTTACAAGAGTTCCCGGGATATTTCACCCGAGATATTTAGACGGTTCCCTACCTGCTGGGCAGATCGTCAAAGTTCTAAATTGGTCTTTTATGCTGGTTCACAACATAGATGATATCCCTGAGATCCTGCCTAATCATCATATCTTCTGCTATGGTCATACTCATCGGTTAGAGCTGAAAAAAATCGATGGACACTATTTCCTCAATCCGGGACATTTAAAGGATGAATGGGACAAAGACAGACCAGCTTCCTATGTAATTCTTGATGTCGAGATAGATAAGATCGTTATTGAATTCAAGGATAAGAGTGGCGTAGTTATCCAAAAACACATAATTGACCGTTATGATCAATAAAGATCTTCTACCTTCTTATCGTCTTATTGAAACATAACAAAATCTGTAGAGTTACATAAAACGAAATCCCACCTAACTATCCGGACCATTCCCTGATGGGTTAGGCAATGATATGACCAATAATCGAATTCAAGCTAATAAATGAAGATAGAAAATTTTATGCGGAGGTTTTAATGAACATCGAACAGTTGAATGAATTGATATATGCCAAGAGCCAGGTTATTGAGGAGATTCAAAAAGAGATCAAGAAGGTTATTGTCGGACAGGAATACATGATCCGTCGCCTTCTGATAGGATTACTCGCTAATGGACACCTATTATTGGAAGGTGTTCCCGGTCTGGCAAAAACGTTAGCAGTTAATACAGTTTCTCGAACTTTCAACGCTACATTTAAAAGAATTCAGTTTACTCCAGACCTGCTACCGGCAGATCTGACCGGAACGTTGATCTACAATCAAAAGACTTCCGAATTTTACCCGAAAAAGGGACCTATCTTTGCTAATTTTATCTTAGCTGATGAGATTAATAGAGCTCCTGCAAAGGTACAATCGGCTCTCTTAGAAGCAATGCAGGAAAAGACAGTTACTATCAGCGATCATACTTATGAACTGCCTAAACCATTTCTGGTTATGGCTACTCAAAACCCGTTGGAACAGGAAGGAACGTATCCTTTACCAGAAGCCCAAGTAGATCGTTTTATGCTCAAACTGATCATCCAATACCCCACTAAACCAGAAGAGAAGATGATCATGGAGAGAATGATACCAGACCAACCAATTGAGGTTAATCATGTCATTACTCCAGAAGAGATCATCTCTCTAAGAGAAGATGTTAAACAAATATACATGGAAGAAAAAATTAAGGATTATATCCTTGATCTGGTCTTTGCTACTCGTGAACCTGAAACATATCCGCGCTTAAAAGAATTGAAAGATCTGATCGAATATGGTGCCTCTCCGCGTGCCTCTATCTATCTTGCTCAAGCTGCCAAGGCAAATGCCTTTCTAGAAAGACGGGGTTACGTAACACCAGATGATATCAAAGCAATCGGAAAAGATATTCTCCGTCACAGAATTATACTAACCTACGAAGCCGAAGCAGAACAGATCAATCAGGACAACATAGTTGATCGGCTGTTTGATGAGATCGAAGTTCCCTAAACTTTAAGTATCATCTGATAACAAAAACTTCATATACTATGGATACGGCAGAAATACTACAAAGAATAAGAAAGATCGAGATCACGACTCGTAATATCGTTAACGAGATCTTTTCAGGTGAGTATCATAGTCTCTTCAAAGGACAAGGTCTGGAGTTCTCGGAAGTAAGAGATTACCAGCCCGGTGATAGTTACCGGCAGATCGACTGGAACGTCTCTGCTCGTATGGGACATCCTTACATCAAGATATTCTCCGAAACGAGAGAGCTGAATGTTATCTTTGTTGTTGATTGTAGTGCCTCTACTCTATTCGGTACCAATCAATACCTCAAGTCGGAATTTGTGACTGAGATCACTGCAGTTCTTGCCTTTTCAGCTATCACTAATAATGATAAAGTAGGTTTGCTCCTCTTCTCAGACCAGATCGAGCAATATATTCCACCACGTAAAGGGAAGAAAACTGCTTTACGCATCTTACGGGAAGTGCTCTATCATCAACCAGAGTCAAAGGGAACGAATCTAGCAAATGCTGTTCGCTATCTGTATCGATTACTAAATAAGAGGAGCATTATTTTTATTCTTTCCGACTTTTTTGATAAAGATTACGATAATGATCTAAAGATTTTAGCTAAAAAACACGATGTAGTTGCTATACAGGTGATAGATTCAGCCGAATTGGACCTTCCCCAAGTCGGTTTGTTGCATATTTATGATCCTGAGACTGATTCGAAGTTCACTGTGAATACCATGAACATGAAGGTAAGAAAAGAATTCAGAGAAAAGACACTCGCCCATCAAGCAGAGATAATCAACAGATTCAAAAAAATGCGGGTTGATCTAATAACCTTGGAGACAGGGGATAACTACATAAAGGAATTAATGAAATTCTTCAAATCTCGTATCAGAAGAAGGAACCGGTAAATTACATGAGCATAGTCAATAGAGATCGTTTGCGATTTTTTATTATTTCATTCATCCTATTATTTGGAACTCTCTTAGTTTATCCCGACTTGTTGCAGAAAGAGAGTATTGAACCTACGTTAGAACAACGTATCATGCAACCTGACGAGTTATATATTGGCACCCCTTTCCATTTACATGTCCAGATAATGACAGCCGTGACTCAAGAGGTTTATCATCCCATTAAAGATACGATAGATGTTTTTGTGATCAATGACATCAAGAAAGAATTGTCAACGATAGATAATAAGCAGATTTCTAGCTTCAATTATAGGTTTTCCGCTTTTGAAACAGGTGAATTAAGATTACCTTCACTTAACTTTGAAGTCTTTGATACAGAAACGAGCGAAATTATCAACTTAAGGACTTCCCCGGTCGAACTAAAGGTTACTTCTGTATTAGCCGATACAAGTGCTGTTATAAAGGATATTGCTGGTCCTCTGCGGCTTAGATTGGGTTTTTGGGATTATCTAGTACCACTGGTATCATTGATCATTTTAGTAGGAATAGTGATCATGTTCTGGAAAAAGATCTTCCAGAAAAAAGAGTTAATCGAGACAGCCAAAGAGCAAGAAACCAGACCGGCATATCAGATAGCTTTGGAACTGTTGGAAGATCTCAAGCAGAAGAGATTACTGGAAAAAGGTAACTATTTGGAGTATTATTTCCAGCTTTCCTTTATCTTGCGTTTCTTTTTAGAGCTTAACTATAAGTTCAATGCCGTAGAGATGACCAGCAGTGAGATCAAGCAGCAAATTAACGGCTTCCCTCTAAAGGAGAGAACCGACTTGAATAAGTTCCTCAATGAAACCGATCTGGTCAAATTTGCTAAACAAGTCCCCTACGTAAACAATGCTCTTGAGCATACTGAGTGGTTGGAGAACTATTTAAAGTCCTATAAGAAGAGAGCAGTTATTGATAATGCAGTCCCTGAGGAAAAATGATATTTGAATTCGTCTATCCCTATCTTCTATGGTTATTGTTTATCATACCATTTCTCTGGTTATATGAGTTGTTCATCAAGAATAAGAAGCGAGTAAGGATAAGTTATAGCCGTTTGGATATCCTTAAAGAAACAGCTCGTCATAACAGCTTTTTAAGCTATATCCCCTTGATCATTCGTAGTTTAATGATCACTGCTCTCATCTTTGCCCTTGCTCAACCAAGATTGAAAGACAGGCAGGAGATCATCAGAGGACGAGGGATAGATATCATGCTGTCAATTGATGTCAGCGGCAGTATGCAAGCATTGGACTTCAAACCAAAAAACCGGCTGGAAGCTGCTAAGAGAGTTGCTTTAGATTTCATTGATCAGAGAGTAAATGACCGGATTGGTGTTGTAGTTTTCGCACCCCATGCCTTTACCCTCTGTCCGTTGACCAATGATTACAATCTCTTACGTCATATTATTGAGAATATAGATTTCCCGGAAGATGCGTCAGGTACTGCTATTGGCATGGGTATTGCCACTGCTGTCGCTAGATTAAAAGATTCCGATGCTGAATCAAAAGTCATTGTCTTGATTACTGATGGAGTGAACAACTCCGGTGAAATTGACCCTATTACCGCTGCTCATCTCGCTGCTACTTTCGATATTAAGATCTATGCGGTCGGTATTGGAAGTCACGGACTTGTTGACTTTCCATTTCATCACCCGATCTATGGTACTCAGTACAGAAGAGTACAGATAGATTATGATATGAATACCCTGCATCAAATAGCCCGAATTACTGGTGTTGACGGAGCTTGGGAAGCTACTGATACAAATGAATTCGCAAGAGTTTTACGTGAAATTGATGCTCTGGAACAAACTGAATATGAGATCGAACACTACTATCGTTATACTGAGATATTCTACTGGTTACTATTAGTGGCACTGATACTCTTATTCTTGGAATATATTTACCGAACTTTGTTACAGATTGATTTCCCATAATTGGTTGATATACAATGATAAAGAATGATATACTTAAACTAATTTATAGTATAATGGTTGCTAATTTATTGCATAATATGGGTATTAACTATGATATATCTCAAGACGAACGACTGTCTTATATCAGCGTAACCGATAAATCTGTCCGAGTTTTGGAGGTTGTGTAATGAATTGGGCAGCACCGAATTACCTTCTGTTACTCTTAGTGATACCTTTAATGCTGATCTTACTCAGTTCAGCCAAAGTATGGCAGAAGAAGCGCTTTTCGAAATTTGCGGATCAACGGTTCTTTAAATTTTATCTTGCTCAGTTTTCACATTTTCATTGGTCACTGAAGAACCTATTGATCATCATAGCTTCCCTTTTCTTGATCTTAGCAGCAGCCAGACCACGCTGGGGACAAGAGATGCAGATAGTAACTAAAGAGGGTCTGGATATTGTGATTTGCATTGATGTCTCTAAATCAATGGAAGCGACCGATATACGCCCAAACCGCTTACAACGGGCAAAAGATCACATCTCGTTATTTATAGATCAGTTAAGAGGAGATCGCATTGCTTTGGTGCCTTTTGCTGGAGAGAGCTTTGTACAATTACCTTTGACCGATGATTATGCAGCAGCTAAGATGTTTCTTAGTTTATTAGATACTGATACTATCCCTGTTTCTGGAACAAACATTGCCTATGCTTTGGAAACGGCGAGTAATCTCTTCCAAGAACCCGATAAAGAGAGGATAATAATCTTGATTAGCGATGGAGAGGATTTAGAGGGTCAAGGTATTTCCCAAGCAGAGAAGATAGCCGATCAAGGTATAGTGATTCATGCTTTGGGTGTAGGTTCGACAGAGGGAAGCCCTATTCCTATCAGAACAGCCCAAGGAAACATCGAATATGCCAAAGATGGTGCTGGCAATGTAGTCATCTCTAAACTCGACGCCACAACACTCAATAGAATAGCACAGGTAACCGGTGGCAGATTCTATCACGTCACACCGCATCGGGCAGAGATATTCGAAATTTTACGTGATATTGAAGCTCTGGAGCGAGAAAAATATGAAGCTCGCGAATATGTACGTTATAGAGAACGATATCATTATTTCGCTTTTTTTGCTCTTTTTCTACTCTTCTTGGAAGTACTTATTCTCTATAAAAAAAATATACCCCAGGAGAGAAATTTATGATCCGAATGATTGTTTTATATAGAAGATATGATGCAGATAAGATCAGGAGTATTATATGCTAAAGCTAATCACCATATTGATTTGTCTTAGTACTTTTACTTATATTTCTGCTGTCAATTTAACTTATGATAAAGTTTTACGTAATTTACGCGGTATTAGATCCTATGAAAATCAGAGTTATGAAGAAGCACGCCAGAACTTTGAAGAAAATGTGCTCAATCATCCCGGTGAGGGTGCTTTACACTTCAATTTAGGTAACAGTCATTTCCGGGAAGGAAATTTGGATGCTGCTTTATCTGAATACGGCAGAGCATTAAGAGATGAAGAGTTTCCTCTTAAATCCAATATTTATCACAATATAGGCAATGCTCTTTTTGAGCAACAGAACTATAAAGAAGCGCTGGAGAGTTATCGAAATGCCATCTTGACAGACCCGGATAATTTCGATGCCCGTTATAATTATGAGTTGACGAGATTACTGTTACAAGAGATGGGTGAAGAAACTCAAAAGCAACCGGAGTCGGGTGAAGGAGAAGACGAAGATGAGCAGGATCAACAACAGCAAGCTGATGCCCAACCTGATGATTCAGAAGAGGGAGAAGAGGCAGAGGTAGTAGAAAGACAGGAAGGAGAGGGAGATCAGCCAGAAGAGAGTGACCCTGACAGAGAACGTCAATTAGAAGAAGCAGAAAATATTCTCCGAACACTTATGTCCAGAGAGCGAGAATTCTTGGAAGAACAACGGGAACGCGAAAGAGAACAACAAAACTTACGAGGAAGATTTTGGTAGTGTTTATTACAGATCGTGGTATAGTATAACTTGAGGAACAGTATGAGAAGAAGAACAGTTTGGTCATTGATCATCTTATCTATGGTTCTGATCCCTTTATTGGCTTCAGAGCTCTCTGTTAATTCCTATGTTGATCAAACGAGAATTGGCTTGGATGATGTCCTACGGTTCACTATCGAGATTTCCGGCGTAGATGCAGGCAAAGTAGGACAACCGGAATTACCGGAGATCTCCGGATTCACTAATATCGGAACTTCAACATCCTCCTCATCATCTGTTTCCATAGTTAATGGTCGTATGACCAGTACCGTTTCCAGAAGCTATATCTATTCTCTCCGACCTCAGACAACCGGGCAATTCCTCATCCCCCCTATCTCGATCCAAACTGACCAACAAACCTTAGCGACTAATCCTATTCGTATTACCGTAGTAGAAGGTACTACTCAACCCCCTCCTCTGTCCAGACAGTTTAGAGATCAAGCAGTTGAACCCGAACAAATTGCCGACAATATCTTCATCTTAGCTGAACCCTCAAAGACAACAGTCATGAGAGGAGAACCGCTGGTAGTTCATTACAACCTTTATAGTAGATACGATCTTGCTAACCTGACCTATGTTAATGAACCAAACTTCATCGGTTTCTGGAAAGATGATATCTTCTTTGCTAACCGTATGAACTTTCAGAGGACAAATTATCGCGGTTCACTTTTTAATGTCATGAGACTCCGTACTTTAGTCCTCTACCCTAATCAAAGCGGAACTTTGATAATACCATCATTAGAGATCGATACTGATATTATTGTCCGTCCGAGAACTTTCTTTGATTTTGATTCAACTCGCAAGCTCAGAGTAGCCAGTAAACCTGTCTCTATTAGTGTGAGAGAATTACCGCTGGAGGGAAGACCGGATAGCTTCACTGGCGCTGTCGGTAACTTCCAAATACGCTCTGAGATCCGTGAGCAGGAATTCAATGTGGGAGATACCTTCACCTATACTCTCCGGATCACTGGAAACGGTAATTTCAAACACTTTGATCCGCCTCCATTCCCACAAACGACTTATCTGCGTCATATAGATCCTGAAGTAACAACCGATTCCAAACTCGAAGGTGAACGTGTAGCCGGCAGTAAAACAATTCGTTACCCAGTTATCCTGACCGAAGAAGGAAATTTTAATATTCCGGCATTAACTTTTGCCTTTTATAATCCCGAACGGAATAGTTATCAAACTCTACAGACTTCATCATACCCAATATCCGTCAACCCCTCCGAAATGAGAACTATCCCTTTGACGGTAGCGCAACAGGATGTAATAGCAGAGGGAGCAGATATTTATTACATCTATAGTGCTGTTAACCTAGATCAGAACGGTTATTTAAACCGCTCATTATTCTATTGGCTAACCTGGTTGTTGTTCTCATTGACTATTCCTCTCGCCTTCGTTTATAGAAAAGAAAGAGCAAAATTGGCATCCGATGTCAATTATGTCAGGCAAAAACAAGCTCGTAAGATCCTACATAAATATATGCATAAAGCTACCAAAGCAGCTAAAGATGGTAACCTCGATTTCTATACTTTTGTCAACACCGGGTTAGCCAATTACCTGACAGATAATCTTAAAATACCGCGGGGTAGCACTACTGAAACGATTATCATTGAATTACAACGACAACTATATTCACCTGAAATGATAGATAAGATCAGAAAGATCATCAATCGCTGCTTGGAAGCCCGGTTTATGCCTGGTGGTTTTATTAAAGACAAGATAGCAGAAGATTATCGTGAATTACAAGATACTGTGGCACTGATCAGCCGTCAGAAGAAAAACAGCAAAAAACAAAATGAGATAGTAGAGAAAGGAAAATAATGTTCTGGAAAATTTGTTTGTTAACTCTGGTACTGTTAGCAGTAACACTACAATTATCGGCGATCTTTGATAATGACGAGATCTTTCAGAGGGGAGTCAACGCCTATCAAGAACGAAATTACGAATTAGCTCTCCAGTCATTTCTTCATCTAACAGAGGAGGGGGTTGTAAATGCCAAACTGTATTATAATATCGGTAATACCTATTTCCGTTTAGATAACATTGGTCACGCTATCCTCTATTATAAAAAAGGGTTACGTCTTGAGCCATATAATCAAACGTTGCAAAATAATCTTAGGTATTCATTATCTCTGACTCAGGACAGACAAGTAATAGAAGAAACCAATCCAATTTTAAGGATTGTCGATCAAATAGTGTTTACTTTACCCTTAAACACGCTTTTTATTATAATCTTAGCCCTTTTCATTCTGGTTGTCTTGATTATCAATGTAATAATAATCTTATTTTCCGGAAAAGAGAAGACTATACCCTTATTTATCCTCACTATCATTATTTTCCTGTTGCTTATCAGCGGAGGGATAACCTACTATCGTTGGCAACACTTGCATAATGATTCGGAAGCTGTTCTGACTGCATCTTCCACAACCGGATTCAGCGGACCTGCAGATGATTATGAAAGCATTTTCCGCATCCACGAAGGAATGATCTTCAGAATAAATATGACACAAAACGGCTGGAGTCAGATAACCCTACCATCAGGTATCATAGGTTGGATCCGAAATGACACATTTCAAAGAGTTCATATAGAGGTTTAGTACTTTTTCAGTTAGGTTTTCAATTTATCAAGGGAGATTAAAGAAAAATAAAAAATCATTGACAATAGCTTAATGAAATCGATAATGAAATTTAATGATAAATCAAAACGATAATAAATCAACTATAATATCTCGGAACAGGGAGGTTACGATGAAATTTAAGAATTTAATAGTATTAGCAGTAATTGGTCTATTAATTTTGACAGCATGTTCTTCCGGTAAATCATCAAAAGCTAAGTTAACACAAGCATTTCATCCTGATTGGTATGATCTACAGGATAATCCTGAATACGTCTATACCTATGGACAAGCAGAGAAAGTAAGCCAAAATGCTTCTGAACAAGCTGCCTATGCTAATGCCATGCAGGAAGCTGCTAACTATGTAGAAGCACACGTTCAGAGTTTGATTAAGAACTATACCGAAGAAGCCGGTGTTAAAGACCCGCAGGTTTTAGCTTTAACAAGCAGTGTAGCCAGAGTTATTTCCAATGCTAAATTCTCCGGTACCCAGATATCAAAAAGAGAATCTTATATTAAAGAAGATGGTAGATATCAAACATTTATCAGAGTCAGTATACCTAAAGACGAGATCAATCGCAACCTGCGCAATCAGATCAGAAATGAAGAGGCACTTTATAATCAATTCAAAGCTTCTCAGGCGTTTCAAGAATTAGACCATCTCCTTGAACAACAGCAATAGATTTGCATTTCGCTTAGAATATCTCTGATCTAATTCAAGAGATAGCATCTTTATAACTTTTTTATAACCGAAAGAGAATGATATGTGGAAATATTTTATAGAATCGATACAGGGTAAGAAGACCCGTAAGAATCAAGATTATCAGGAAGTTAATGAAAGAGAAGATAAACTATTAGCTATTGTTTGCGATGGTTTAGGTGGTGCTCCAAGTGGAGAGGTCGCCAGTAGATTATGTGTCAAATCTATCGCTGACAGCTTTCTTGAAGAATACAATCCCCCCTATACTAAAGAGTGGATGATAGAGATCGTTAAAGAGGCAAACCGTTTCCTTTATGACTATTCTGTCATTCATTCAAAATGCAACGGTATGGGAACTACAATGGTTGCTCTACTGATCAATAACGATAAGGGCATTGTTGCCAACGTTGGTGACAGTAGATTGTACAGCTATGAGAAAGATCAATTAGTGCAGATCACCGAAGATGATTCGCTTGTCTGGGAGCAATTCCGAAAGGGAAAACTGAAAAAGGATGAGATGATCAGACACCCTTCAAGTCACTTGATCACCAAGCATATAGCGATGGGAAGAGATATTGATCTAAAACCTTTTGAGATCAGTATTGCCAAGAAACAGCTCTTTCTTCTCTGTTCCGATGGTATTACCGATTATTTGACTGACGAGAAGATCCATTCTTTGATCGATATGAAAACCACATTGGAAGAGAACAGTCAAAAGATCATAGAAGCTGCTTTGAATGAAGATTCGGATGATGATATCTCCATTATTCTCCTATCTAATTACATGAGTTGATAAAATATCCTATAGAGTTTAAAATTACAACAAAGTCCATCATCACGATGGACTTTTTCATAATGATTGGTTCTTAATACCAGTATATCAACTATGATTTCAACCACTTATATGGTTTCCGCAAAGATTTTATTTATGTACTAAATTGCATGATGGCTTTTTGCAGAACCGAGGGAACTACTTCTTACTCTCTGCTTCTGAGCTCGACGTTATCAATTCTAAAGAACCGAGGAAAGTGTCTAGTAGGATGCTTTGGGGCAAGTAAAAATCAAGAAGTGGATTTTTTGGACTTTGTAGAGAATTTGCTTATCTGATTTAAATTATTAAGCTGTGACTGACATCATAATAAAAAAACCTAATCTTATCAAATTTTCTTGACAATTCAATGAACTTTTTCAGTCTTATTGATATACTTTATATCTAATATATGGAGGTTACTATGAAACGTTTATTAGTGCTTTTCATTTTACTTTTACTTTCATCATTACTCTTATCTCAGACAGCAGTACCACCGTCAATAGGAGATGGAACAGAAACAAATCCTTATCAAATATCTTCATTGGGAAACCTCTATTGGATAGCTGTTAACCCTTCTCACTGGTCAAGCTACTTTATCCAGACAGCCGACATTGATGCCTCGGAAACAGTTACTTGGTTTAATGGACAAGGATGGATACCAATAGGAACAGATGGCGATAATTATCTTACTGGTGCATCATATAACGGACTGGGCTACAAAATTGACGGTCTTTTTATCAATCGACCAACAACAAATTATATAGGACTATTTGGTTACATGAATGCCGGAGTATATATACAGAACCTTCGTTTGACGAACATTAATATAACCGGGTATTCTTACGTCGGTGGCATTACAGGATATCAATTTGCTTCTACTTACATCGACAACTGCTACACCACTGGAAATATCTCAGGTTATATGTGTATAGGTGGTCTTGTGGGTGAGCAGAGTATGGCTACCGTTAGCAACAGTTATAGTACAGCTAATATAAGTGGAACAGGTTACAAACTCGGCGGTCTTGTTGGAGCCCAAGCAGGTGCTTATTCCACCGTAATGAACAGTTACAGTACGGGTAATGTGAGCGGTGGATTTGAAGTATATTATGTCGGGGGGCTCGTGGGGTATCAATATTGGTATCCTACCATCAGTAACTGTTATAGCACAGGTAATGTGAGCGGAGTTTGGGATGTCGGTGGTCTGGTGGGAGGACAATCTGGAAATGCCACTGTTCATAACAGCTATAGCACGGGAATTGTGAGTGGAGAGGAAGGATATGTCGGTGGTTTGGTAGGATATCAATGGGGTTCCACCGTAACTAACAGCTATTGGAACACAGAAACATCCGGACAATCATCAAGTTCTGGGGGTATTGGTAGAATTACGGAAGAAATGACTTACCCATATGCCTTAAATACTTATGTTGATTGGGATTTTGATGATTTATGGTCAGCTGATATTGATTATAGTATTAATGATGGCTATCCTTATTTCTTATGGCAAGAACTGGGAGAATCACTACTTCCATATTCTCAATCATTTGATAACACACCAACCGGTCAAATACCATTAGGTTGGACAAGTGATGTATCTAACTGGGGTGTAACTAACACAAATTATGCCGGTGGCATATCACCAGAGATGAGTTTTACAGGAACTCCGTCTATAACAGGTGAATTTCAACTTGTTACTCCACCACTTGTCTATGAAAGCATCGAAAACTCAGACTATATGGAAGTATGGTTAGAAATTCAGTTTAGGCATTATGTAGATCATAATAGTGGACTTTATACTCTTAAACTGCAATATTCAACTGATGGATTAGAATGGACTGATACCTGGTCAGTTATTGATCAGGATAGTAATCTGGGACCAGAAATAGTATCGAGTTTTATCTATTTAGAACAGGTAAGATCAGAGACTATCTATTTGGCTTGGGTTTTTGAAGGTGACTCAGCTAATATCAATTATTGGTGCATAGATGATATTGAAATCAGTTTAATGTTTATTGCTGTCGATTATGGATTTTCGGTTGATGTTATTGGTCAAGGAACTGTACATCTGAACAGTTATGAGTTAGATGAATATCCCGCATTTATTCTTTATGGCCTGGGAGAGTATGTTGAACTTCTCGCCGTACCCGCTGAGGATTGGGTATTTCACAATTGGACATTAGATAGTGAAGAATTCTATGATGCTGAAATATGTTTCGTGTTTAATGCCGATATAGACCTTGCGATCGCTTATTTTAATCCTCTTCCTCCACATAATGTGGAGATCTCGATAACAGATAACATGGTCAACTTAAGCTGGGAAGCTATTGTAGGAGTTAACACATACATCATCTATGCATCTGATGATCCTTACGTTGAGGATTGGCAAGAGATCGCTGTTGTTGGTGAACCGGCTTATTCGCAGATGCTAACCGAGCAAAAGAAATTTTATAGAGTAGTAGCTTCTACTGAATAGTTACCTTTACTACAAGAACCAGAATCATTCATTATTCAGTATATAAGGTTTTATAAAATAGTTTTGAAGAGAAAGATGAGAGCAATGTTAGTAAAATTGCTCACTGATCAATAAAATTTTCTTCTACTTTTAGGGAGTAGCGTTGTCAGCTTTAGCCGACTACGCTCCTTCCTAGAAGTAGATGATAGGAAACCCTCATCAAATCAGGATTTTTTAGATTTAGCAGTTATGGGATAGTCGTTTAACAAAGTAAATCCCTCAATTGAATAGTATATAGTCGATTAGAGAAAGAAAGTCTTTTTTCAATCCATTACTATCGTAACGATTCAAGAATAGGCTTGAAACAACTTGATCATCTATGGGAGCCGTAGCCGAGTTTAAGCAAACAGTCGGCTAACTTGCTATATTCACTCTCTTTGTTGTAGAGATGAGCACTTATTCTTAAGATTCTTTCATCGGTTTGATAGAGAGTGGCGATAAAAGACTCTATCCGGCATTCATCGAGCAGTTTGATAAGCAGTTTATCTGCATTGGTGTTGGGATCTTTGTCAGCTTTGGAATTGAGTTTGAATGTTACCATTGAACCGGTCATCTCATCGGGTGTATATTGATCGAGTTTAAGAACTTCTTTAATGATCTCTCTCCCCTTTTTAACAAGTTGTCGATTGCGTTCCATAATTTTCTGCCAGCCACCATCTATTATACTATCAAGATACTCGATAGCCGGTTTTACTGAACAGCAGGCCAGATAATCGGTTGCAGTACCTGTCCAGAAAAAAGAATTGAAGAACTGTTCTTGCGGAGTATCCCCTCTGCGGAAAAAGAAACTGATAACGGTGGGGATCATATCTTGCTGTCTTTCAGAAGAGACATATAAGAAAGCCGACCCTTTAGGGGCACAGAGCCATTTATGACAATTCCCCGTATAGAAATCAGGAGCTAATTTTTCCAGATCAAGTGGAATCATGCCCGGAGCATGAGCACCATCAATAAAAACCGGGATATTATGGACTTTTAATTGCTTAATGATCCTCTCTATCGGTAAGATCGTTGCCGTTTCACTCGTTACATGATCGAGAAAGACGAGTTTGGTTTTATTATTAACCAGACTCATGATACCGTTTACTATCTCCTCTTCATTGCTCACTGGAAAAGGAAGCTGAACTATTCTTTGCACGACCCCTTTGCTCTCAGAGAGATAGTTCAATAGATGTCTGCATGCTTCATAAATGAGATTGACAGATACGATCTCATCACCCTTCTCCCAAGGTAATGAATTGATCACCGAATTGGCAGCAGTTGTAGCGTTCCTGACAAAAACGAGATTATCGGGAGAAGCGTTAACGAATTTAGCTAAAGTGTTCAAAGAATCTATGATCAAAGGTTTTAGTTCTATCGAGAAAAACCTGGTAGTCAGACTCTCCATGCGCCTTTGCAGATCGATGTAATATTGCATCACCTCTTTCGTACAAGCTCCAAAACTACCATGATTGAGGGCTATATACCCCTCTTCTATACTGAACAATTCGGCATAATCTTTCATAGTCTATTCAAACCTCTTCCCTATTCAATTCTGTTCTATCTCGTGTTTTTTTACTTTTCTTTTACTCTCAATGCCTGTCAATCATTCGTTATAATTATCTGTTAGTAATAATCTTTTCTTTGCTCGCTTTTTTTCGAAACAGTCCGTTATGAAATCTCTACATTCAGAAATATCCCCTTCATATCCTTCATGCTTTTGACATTACTATTGTTTATGACACAGAAAAGTTCTATATGATAACAAATCCTTTTCAATCCAATTTTTCCGTCAGATCCGTGTTCTATTTAAAAGGGCGGTTCATGAACCGCCCCTACAATGAATTTATCAGTGTTGATTGTTTTTTAATCTGTGTACATCAGTGGATGTTTTTTTTCTTGCTTCTGATATATGCTTTCATCCTTGAAGTTAAAATGTCGTTACATCAACGAAGTTGAAATTATCGATCAGCATCGAGGGTACAAAGGCGTTGTGTTCGACCTGTTCCATCGGACCGAGTGCTAAGATCCGTTTAGTAGCATCGTGCAAGATCTCATTCCAGCGGAAATTAGTGACAGCATGTTGGATCTTACCGTTTTCGAAATAGAGTACTCCGTCACGAGTCAAGCCGGTCCATTCACCCTTTTTCATATCGATAGGTCTGATGTACCAGAGATTATTGAGAATAACTCCCCGTCCTGCCTTTTGCAACATCTCTTCTTCACTTGTATTGCCACCTTCGATATAGATATTGAATATCGAAGCGGGTTCAATCTCTTTCTGACGAGCATAATAACGATCCGCTTGCATATTCTTGATAATACCATTCTCAATCCAAGTAATATCTTTCGTGGGAATGCCGTTATTATTGAACAGAGGAGCAGATATCTTGGGGTTACTGACTACCGATCTGAGACTGAAATTCTCACCGAAAAATTGTTTACCCATCTGATCAGTATAGGGATTAGTTCCTTCATCTGCTTCCCGCATTTGAAATGTCCAGATCAGATAATAGAGCCACTGGACAACGGCTTGCGGTCTCATAATAACAGCTAGCTTACCCTTTTCCATAGTCTGCGGTTCTTTCAGAGAATCAAATTGATTATTTAACTGCTCAATCATCTGCTCCATCGAGAACTGAGCATAATCGGTGACAGAACCGGAAACCTTTGTTTCGATCCCCTCTTTTTTGATAGTCATGGAATGGGCAAAGGAAGCATTCTCGTCATAACCTTCGAATCCATTTTTGGTAAGCATATATTTCTTTACTATGCTCCGTTCTGAGATACCCGATGCCCTTGCTTCTTTTGCTTGGGCATTTTTAATACACTTTTCTATGCCATCGACCAATTGCTCCACTTGTAACTCTAAAGTGGCTGCTGAAGGTTTGATCAAATCTCTTAACGGATGTGCCTTTTCTGAAGGAACATATTCGGGATCGGGTTTATTTAACAGAGCAATATGTTCAGCTTTTTCGACCAAATTCTTTAAACTATCTTCATCAAGCTGATTAACAGAAGCTGATCCGGTCTTGTTGTCAAATGCAACTTCGAGTTGAATCTGGAGATTTTTCCCGTCTATATGTTGAGTGATTCCATTTTGAGCAAAACGGGTGTGAATATCTTGATTATGAGAAACAATTAAAGTAAAGTCATCTGCTTTACATAGCTTCTGGATGATCTCGCCGGTTTTTTTCAATTCATCTCTCATTGTGAACCTCCTACCCGGATGTTACGAAAGCGTGCTGTAGCACCTCCGTGAGTCATTCTTCCTCTTTGACCCGGTTGTCCTTTTCCGCAATTGGTGACACCGAATGTCCTGAAGTATCGTTGATCACAGATAGCATCGACACTGTTCCAAAATTCTGGATTATTTGATTTGTAGATGAGCTTCTTTAACGGTCTGACTTTCTTCCCTTTCTTGATCTCCCAGAACATATCACCACCAAACTGGAAATTCACTCTATGCTGATCAATGGAAAAACTTCCCTGTCCTTCAATATAGATGGCATCATCACAGTCAGCTATTAGTTCATTAGGAGACAGTTCCACTTTCCCCGGTTCCAGATATAAATTGGGAATGCGATTGATAGGGAAATCAAAGTAGTAGGTCGCTCTGTTACATCCACGACTCATTCCTAAATTGAGAAGAGGAGCTGTATCACGAGTAGTTCCGTATTCTCTTAAGATACCATCCTTAACGATATACCATTTCTGGTTGGGTACTCCATCATCATCATAACCTGCCGTAGCTAACCCGCAGGGGAGGGTATTGTCAGCGACAAAATTGACTATTTTGCTGCCGTATTGGAAGTTACTGAGCTTTTCCGGAGTTGCAAAACTGATCCCCGCAAAATCTGCTTCCCAGCCCAATACTCTGTCTAATTCAGTGGGATGTCCTACCGATTCATGCATAGTCAGAGACATGTGAATAGGATCAAGAACAAGGGTTCTTCTCTCTTCAGCCCCTAAACTATCGGCATTGACTTTCATGATGGCTTCTTCGGCAACCTTTTCAGCTTTCTCTATTAAATTCAGATTATTGATATATTCCCAGCCGGCAGCTACTCCCCCATCTCTGAAACTGCGGGATTGACTATCATCACCAGTGACTGCAGTAGCCGTAAAAGCAGGTTCAATATAGAGATTAGTTAGATCTAAGCGGGAACCTAATGTAGAAGCAAAGAGCTTTTCGTCTTTAGTGCACTCCAGCATGAACATTGCCCTTTTGATTGCCTCATAACCAAGTAGCGTCTTATTGACCTCCAGCATCATTTCAACCTTTTCAGATAATGGAACTGTGAAGGGATCAATACACCAAGGTGTACGATAGGTATCGATATAAGCCCTTTCTGTTGCCAATTTCAAGCCGTCTCCATACTTTAATCTGCCAGATTGGGTTGCTAAAGCATAAGCCCTTTCAACCGTCTTAACGACAGCATCTTCATTAAAAACATTACTGTGAGCAAATCCCCAGGCACCGTTTTTGAATACTCTGATCCCGTATCCGTAAAGCTCATGCAGAGAGGTATTCTTGAGACTCATGTTGCGCAAATAGATGATCTCTGTTTGAGTTTTTTGGATGCGGATATCAGCATAATCGGCACCTAAAGATCTTGCTTTCTCCATTGCTATGTCGAGAAACTTCATAAGAACTCCTTAGGTATAGTTTTTTATGAAAAGTAGATTCGGTTCTGAGATTTAACTGTCAAGATAAATGACTTTAATTAATTGTTACAAGCCTACCCTCCTCCAAATGGCACTATGCCCCATGCCTGAGGTTAAAAAACCTCAGGTAATCATATATCACCCATCGCTTACGCTCCGGGTATTTTTAATGCCACACAGGGGTATGGTATAAGATAGCCAGACACTTAGTGTCTGGGAAAAAAAGGTCTAAAGCTACTGTAAGCTTTTAATAAGCTCGATAAGTTCTTCTCTTGATTGCTTGATCATCTTTTCTATAGCATAATCTTCAAAATTATCCTTCTGATTAATTGCTCTGGCAGCTACTAATAATCGGTTATTAGCTACAAAATCTATCTGAGCTAATGACATCGCTAAATTAGATTCCACTCCTAAAGACACTATTGAATTGGCAGGAATAGTATGTTGTCTGTCAGATGGTTCAATAACCTTTATGTAGGATGAGGTATCAATAACATCTTCATCCCAGAAAATTGAAGTGAAAGAAACTAACTGATATTTGTTGTCTTCTTGCAAGACCCAGCTAATAGTTTGATCGACTTCATAGTCTAGTTCATCGGGAAATGTCACAACAGATGGGATAAATGGTGTCATTAAAGTCGCTGAATAGCTCTTTGATTCAGTCACTAAAACGAAATCATAAGTCACTCCTTGCTCAAGAGTAATATTTGCTGAATAATCTTCATGGAATTCATTGTAAATGAGAGCAACTTCTTCTCCATCGATCATGAGATTTATCTCTTCAAGGAAACCTTCAGGATTTGTAGTTTCGATATATACAGAATATACAGCTTGTTTTGTGAAGTCACCTATGAAGTCCCAGTATTCAATACTGATAAAATAATCAAAATCTGCCAAGTCAGGACCCTCAGGACCTATCATATCGTCAAGTGAGAAAGAATCTCCGTCGCTGCTTGAACAACCGACAAAAAGCATTAAGAAACAAGTAATAGTGAGTAGACCGCATAATAGTAATAAGTTCTTTTTCATAGCAACCTCCTTTTTTTATCATTAATTGCACGTATCTTATTGTCAAGTAGTATAAATCTCCACGCATTCCTGAGTCTAAACAACCATAAATTGTCATCTTGAGTGATTCGGCTCTTTTTCCGAATTGTATCGAACCGAGGAAAACACTTCTTCGTGGCTGCTTCCGAGTTCGACGAAGTCAACATCCTCGTTGGCTTCGTGGCTGCTTCCGAGCCTTCTTCAAGCTCAGGACAGTATTGACGACTTTAAACTACTATCATATGTCATCCTGAGTGTTCTGGCCTATTCTTCTTGCTCTGCATAGGACAGAATGTATCGAAGGATACATTGTACAGACTCGGATTTGCAAGTTCTGTCCCCTTCGATACAATTCTTGGAAAGCCAAAACAAGAAGCCACTCCAAGAATCACTCAGGGTGACAGTAGTCTATATTATAAAAAGTTTGTCATCTCGACTGGAGAAAGAATCACGAAAGTGAGTCTTTCGCAATGGAGAGACCTCATAACCGACCAACAATAAACCTAAGATCATACTTGCTTTCCCAACATCAGTTCTGAGATACCTCGACTACATTCTGGAACATGGATAACATCATATTCTTTAAGCCATAACATGTTTCAACATTAAAATGTAATAGATAAGAAACTACAAAAATATTTGACACCTCTGAACTACTCAAAACTAATAGAATCGACTCTCTAAAAGAGCATTTTAAAGAAGAAAAAGATTGAGGTGTTCTGATGTTAAGAAAGAGATCCATCATTTTCTCTTTGTTAGTCTTTTGTTTTATCATATTACTTTTAACCACAGGGTGCAGTACTAGCTCAATAATTCAGACTGGTATTCCCGAAGATGAGATTGGTAAACTCTATTCACCTACAGAGTTGCTCGAAGACCTGAATTTCCTTTTCCAAACTATGGAAGAAGTACATCCTGATCTGTTCGCTTTTACTCCAGAAAAAACAGTCAGAGCAGAGCTGGAAAAAGTCAAATCAGATTTACAAGAACCAACCACCCGGTTAGATTTTTTCCTGAAAGCGACTCCTATCATTACTATGCTGGGAGATGGGCATACAGGTGGTGGAATACCTAGAGATGGGTGGAATCAATTCTTGGAAAAGGGTGGCAAATTTTTCCCGCTGAAAGTTAACATCCGTGATAAGAGAGCAATACTGATTACTGATCATACATTTAATGATCTGGAGATCATAGCAGGATCAGAAATCCTCTCGATCAATGGTCTCAGAATGGATGAAATTATCACTAGAATGCTCGATTATTCCAGTGGAGAGAGAATATCATTTCGAGAAAAGAGACTCGAAACTGTATTTCATATATTGCTTTGGACTATATATAACTTAAAAAATGATTTTATGATCGAATTTCTGTGTGTTAAAAAAAATGATCTAAGATCGGCAACAATTGAGGGAATAACTCTCGAAGATACACCGGCTATCTCTCATACGCAAGAAAAACCTTACAGTTTCAAGATCATAGAGGACCTGAATGTCGGCTTTATAGATTTCTGTTCTTTTATCGAATTAGAGAAGTTCAATGAGTTTTTAGCAGATACTTTCCGTCAAATTCAAGAAAAAGATATTTCACATCTGATCATTGATATAAGAAATAATGGCGGAGGTAATTCGCTCTTAGGGGATGCATTTCTTAACTATCTCACCTCCGAACCTTTTACCCTATATTCTGCAGTAGAGATCAAGATCAGTAAACAGATCAAAGAGATCTATAAAGAATGGGATGAAGTATTAAAAGCACCTATAGGAACACTTTATACCTTTCCAATAGAAGAGAAAACTCCCGAACCTAATCCTTTCCGATACGAAGGGAAGGTTTATCTCCTGACGGGACCATTTACTTTCTCGAGTGCTTCAGACTTTGCCGCAGCAATTAAATACTATGATATTGCCGTTATAATAGGGGAAGAGACGGGAGGTATGATCAAGTGTTTTGGTGATCTATACATTTTTTCGCTCCCCAATACCGGTCTGCAATATTTCGTATCTCATAAAGCATTCATCGGAACAAACCATGAGGAAAACCTCTACCAAGGTGTTAAACCCCATTATCATGTAGAACAAACTTCTGAAGATTTAGCTTCCGGTAAGGACACTGTCCTAAATTTCACTCTCGATCTGATCAGATCAGATTTAGAATAATTACTCTGTTTGTTAATAATAAAAGATGGAGGTAAAGATGCTCGGTGCTATCGCCGGTGATATTATTGGTTCTGTTTATGAGTTTGATCCGATCAAAACAAAAGATTTCCCTCTGTTCCATTCTACATGTTTTTTTACAGACGATACAGTCCTTACTGTTGCCATTGCTCAAGCTATCTTGAGTGATGGTGACTATAAGAGAGCTGTATTAGAAATTGGCAGAAAATATCCTAACTCCGGTTATGGTGGTTCATTTATTCATTGGCTCGCTTCTGCTGATCCGCAACCATATAACAGTTGGGGTAACGGCTCAGCAATGCGAGTCAGTCCCGTTGGCTTTGCTTATAACGATATTGACGAAGTATTGAGAGAAGCAGCCAGATCTGCCGAATTCTCACATAACCATCCTGAAGGGATCAAGGGTGCACAAGCAACTGCCTTAAGCATCTTCTTAGCAAGAAATACTCATGATAAGGAAGTTATCAGAAAAGAAATCACAGAACGTTTTGATTACGACCTGACTCGGACTGTCGATGAGATCAGACCCTATTATAGTTTTAATGAATCTTGCCAGGGAACAGTTCCGGAAGCGATAATCTCTTTCCTCGATGCCGACTCTTATGAAGATACTATTCGAAATGCCATATCATTGGGTGGTGATAGTGATACTCTGGCTTGTATAGCCGGTGGTATTGCCGAAGCATATTACGGTAAAATTGATCAAGCCATAGTAGATAAGATACAGGAGATCCTGACCCCTGAATTATGGGATATCTGTGAGCGATTTTATAACAAATACATCCCTCAGAATCTTTAAGGTGAAATGTGTTTTTGTGTTTGATGTTAGTCTCTGTTGAGATCTCTCCATTCCACTTTGTTCCAGTCGAGATGACACACCTTTCATAACATAGACTGCTGTCACCCTGAGTGATTCTTGGAGTGGCTCCTTGCTTTTCCTACCAAGAATTGTATCGTAGGGGACAGAACTTGCAAAAACCGAGTATGTCTGAGGCATTCTTTATTGACTTAATAGTACTTTATAGCGACCATAAAAAAGCCAATTCCTCAGATTTATCTCAGAAAAATAAGCAAGATCAAAAAAAAATTGACGTTATTACATATCGGAGAATAGGTTAGAATCGATAGGAGGTTTTATGAAAAACCTAGTATTTTTAGTTTTGCTTTGCTCTACTGTTCTCCTCTTCTCCGAGGGGATAGAAAAATTCGTGCTTGCTTAGATAATGATAGTACAAGCCGAGAACTTACTCCGACAAGTCATGTTGAGGTCTTGGTAAAGTAAAAAATCGATTTTAACAAATCAAATAAAGGAGGAAAGGATGAAGAAGAGTTTAGTATTTATTTTAGCCTGTCTAATAGTCTTGATTGTAATCAATTCGTGTTCAGATTCTACAGAACCGAAGAAACAGGTAGCAACACCAATATTCAGTCCTGCTGGGGGTACATATACAGAAACTCAGGAAGTAACTATAACTTGTCAGACTGAGGGAGCAGTAATCAAATACACAACAGACGGTACTGAACCAACAGAATCATCATTAGTATATGTCACTCCGATCATTGTGTCTACGAATACTACCTTAATTGCCAAAGGGTTTAAAAATGGTTGGGATGCAAGTCAGATAGCAACTGCAGTCTATACCATAGAAGAAGATCTACCATCTGAAACTGTAGCAACCCCGACATTTGATCCGCCTGGTGGGACATACGATGCACCGCAGACGGTAACAATTACCTGCACTACGGAGGGAGCAACTATAAGATATACAACCGATGGCACCGATCCTAACGAGATATCACCCGTATATTCAGATCCGATAATGATAGACGGAAACACTACTATCAAAGCGAGGGCATATAAGACGGGCTGGCTGGAAAGTGATATAGCTGTAGCCGATTATATTATTCAAACAATAGCAGACAATCTTGTATTTGTCGAAGGTGGAAGCTTCAGTCCTGACGGAGGTAATTATCTTGTAACCCTGTCATCATATTATATTGGAAAATATGAGGTTACCGTAGCAGAGTATGCTTCTGTCATGGGTACCAATCCTTCCTACTGGGGGTATAATCCCGACCGTCCAGTGGAAAGAGTTTCTTGGTTCAATGCGATAGAGTATTGTAACCGTCTCAGCATGCTGGAAGGACTAACTCCTGCATACAGTTACAGTACCTATGGTACAGATCCCGATAACTGGCCTTCAGTTTGGGATACAAGCAATGCCAATCATATTAATGTATCCTGCAACTGGACAGCTAACGGTTATAGATTACCAACAGAGATGGAATGGATGTTTGCCGCTATGGGAGGTAATCAAACACAAGGTTATTTCTACAGTGGTAGTGATAATCTTAATGAAGTTGCCTGGCATTTAAATAACTCCAGTAATCGAACTCACGATGTAGGAACTAAAGCTCCTAATGAATTGTTGACTTATGATATGAGTGGTAATGTTTGGGAATTGTGTTGGGATATATCACAGGAAAATTATCCATCAGGAGCTTATACTAATCCAACAGGTCCCGTTAGTGGTCTCAGACGTATGAAACGTGGCGGCTGTTGGAGGAGTAGTGGCTACTATTGCACCGTTACTTATCGTGGTATCGAACTTAATGCTACTTACATTGATAACAACTTAGGGTTCCGAGTCAGTAGGATTTCCCCTTAACTTTTACTTTTTCTTTTTTTGTCTTTGAAAAGGTAATTGGGGATTGTAAGACATGATAACATATTCGGTTTGTATAGTCGGGCTCAATTGCATGATAAGTTATAGGATTCAATAAAAAAGGGTGAAGGTAAAAAGAAAACCTTTTCAGATCATTCATCCTTCGATACAATTCAGCAAAAGAGCTGAATCACTCAGGATGACATAAGTCAGAGACTGAAGTATATGTCTCATCTTTGCTTGCTCTTTTCTTTTTTTTTGTCAATTCGATTGTAATCGATATATCTCATCACTAATATTGGAATAGCGAGTTTGATTTCATATTTGAAGTGGGTCGGTAATGAGATCTCTCCATTTCACTTCGTTCCAGTCGAGATGACAAATGTGCTGTTAGTAAAGATCCACTTTCGTGATCCTTTCTTCAGTCGAGATGACAACTTATATTTTTATGGAGCTTCGCTCCATTTGGGTGGCGGGTGGGAATAGATCATCCGGCATTACAAATAACGGTGTTAAGAAAACTGTACGAGAATCTGCTTCGCAGCTACTGTTTGACAAGTGAAGCGAGAAGTTTAGCGAAAGATGCAGAGTCGAGAAGGTTTTTAACCGTTAATTGTAGAGCCGGGAGTTTTTCTTTGGTTCGTTTCTTTTGTCGACACAAAAGAAAGAACATAATAATCATAAGTTAGTCTCCGATGAGATCTCTCCATTTCACTTCGTTCCAGTCGAGATGACAAATGTGGTGTTAGTAAAGATCCACTTCCGTGATCCTTTCTTCAGTCGAGATGACACAGTATATTGTTACTCAGGATGACATAAGGCACAGACTGAAGTATATGTTAAAGAATCAGCAACAGATTGATCAATTTTTAGATTACTCTTTGACATAATCAGTGAAAGAAAATATTTGTAGTGCAAAATAATTTGGGAAGCGACATGGAGGAAATAACTGCCGGACTTGATCTGACACAAGGTAGTCATATCAAAAACCTTTTAAAACTATCTGTTCCGATCATGATCTCCAATTTCATGCAGACCTTTTATAATCTGGCTGATACTTTCTGGTTAGGTAAGCTGGGAGAAGGAGCAAGAAATGCTGTTTCTATCGCCGGTATTGCCTTCCCGATAGTTTTCTTCTTCGCCTCATTCGGCATGGGTTTATCTATTGCCGGTGTAGCTATGATCTCCCGATTTCGAGGAGCAGGGGAACATACTAAGATCAGAGAAGTAACCGGACAATTCATGCTTGTTTTTTCCGTTATTTCTCTCCTCTTTATCTTGATAAGTCTTTCTTCGCTAAATTTTCTTTTAGAACTATTGCAAACACCACCAGAAGTTTTCGAGTTAGCCCGTAACTATATGCAAGTAACGATCATTGGTATCTTCTTCATGTTCTTTTTCCTCGCCTATCAGAGCTTTAATCATGGATTGGGAGATACGGTAACACCGATGAAGATACAGATCATCACACTGACACTCAATGTTATCATAGATCCCTTTCTTATTTTCGGTTGGTGGATCTTCCCAAGTTATGGAGCTATGGGAGCGGCATACGCTACATTCTTCTGTCGCCTCTTAACAGCCCTCCTATGTATCATCTATTTCACCAAGAAAACACCACAATTCATCCCTCATAGAAGAGAGCTTATCCCCAATTTTGATTATATCAGAGCAATTCTCAAGATAGGCCTTCCCGCTTCGATATCCCAATCATTGATCAGCTTTGGTTTTCTTATCTTACAAGGTTTCGTTAATTCTTACGGAACTGTAGTTATTAGTGTCAATGCTATAGGCAACAGAATGGTCAGCATGTTCATGATGCCTGCAATGGGGTTAAGTCATGGTTTGGCTGCTATAGTAGGACAGAACCTGGGTGCCAATAATATCAAACGGGTTTATCGAAGTATCAAGCATACTTTCTCTCTTGTTATGATGATCATGATCAGTGGTGGTATTTTGATGTTTCTCTTCGGAGCTGAATTAACGAGATTCTTTATTAATGACCCGGAGGTTATCGAGGTAGGTCGTCGTATGTTTAGGATCATTGCTGTAGCTTCCAATTTCTTCGGAGTGCTTTTTGTACTGATGGGGGTATTTAACGGCTCAGGACAGACCATGTCAGCAATGATGTTTAATTTAGTTCGCTTCTGGGCGTTAAGAGTACCAATGGTCTATCTGCTCTCAGGTAAATTAATGGAATTACCTTTTCTTCAGAGAGGATTCTTTAAAGATTTTCTCAATAAGCTATCAAGCCCACTGGCAGATAATCCCTATGATGCACTTTGGTGGTCAATGTTGTTTAGTAATATATTAGCAGCTACACTTGCTCTGATCATATATAAACAAGGTAAATGGGAAAAGGCAAAAATCGATAAATGATATCTGAGAAGAAGAGTATGGTTAAGAAATCAAAAGAGATCCCCTTTATTATAACACTTTCCTACTTAGCCGGATTTATCTTTATCCGTTTGAGTGTATTTTTAGCCGGTGCAGCTAATACTGAATTTGCTCAGGCAGCCAAGATGGGTGAAATGCCGGGAGTAGATTTCTATATCGGCAGGAATATTATCTTATTCGGGTATCATATCCACCATTTTTACATCGGTTTTGCCTTGATAGCTCTGGCTGGTTGGTTATCTCTGGTTGGGACAAATAGTTTATCAAAAAAGCATCTGGCGATGATGTACGGTGTCGGGTTAGGACTCTTCTTTGATGAGATCGGACTGCTTTTAACTTGGGGAGATTATTTTAGTCAACTATCATATCTGCTGACCCTTCTATTAGCCGGGATCTTTCTCAATATCGTCTTCTTCCACGATTTTTGGTTGAGTGTGAGGGATAATGTTGTCCGGTCAAAGACCCAATCGTTTTTCTGGAGTTCAGTACTGAAGCACAATACATTTCTTAATTTAGCTGATTATATAAGCCAAAAAACAGGTAAACCAGAAAAAACCGGTTTGATCTTTACCGGTCTGTTATACATCTTTGTTGCTATCGTTATTTTCTTCTACCCGCAAACTTTAAGATACTGGATATCGATAATCTTCTTCATACAGGGTATTGAATACGTCACCATTTTTATAACCTATAAGGGGGATCAAGAAGATGAAGGTTAATGTGAGACTCAGCTTTCTTTTCACAGGATTAGCTTATGTATTAGTTGGTGTTTTAGTTCTAACTTACCAAGAGTTTCTTTACTACTGGATAGCAGGATTGTTCTTGATCCAGGGATTAGTATCGATTATCAGGGCAATCTTCAAGGCAAAAAACTAAGCTATGAAAGCAAGAAGATCACAGAAAAGAAAGGTCATTATCTTCACTCTCTTTCTCTTGTTATTTCTAACAATTACTTTACTGACAGCTATTATCACTTTCAATAATAATAATCGTCTTCTGTCTCTCCCCAGAGCTTTTGCCCGCAGAGTATATAACTACTTTTTAGTCAGATACCCTCGTTCAACCAAGCTCTATGCGAGTAGTCTCTCCCAAGAGATAATCAACAACTTTGTTGCTACAAATCCTGAAGAAAGGCTCATAGTGATCGATAAGACCATCAGAAATTTATACCTTTACGAAAACGGAGAAATGAAAGAAGGGTTTCCGGTACATGTCGCTCTCGGCTTCGACCCGGTAAATAGAAAAGAGAGAAGAGGTGACGGGAGAACACCGGAAGGTGAATACTTTATCTATGATAAACACGCTTCAGCTAACTACAAATACTTCTTGGAGATTAGTTATCCCAATCATCTCGATGTGGAAAGGGGTTTAAGTGATGGCTTGATAACTCCGGCTGAAGAGAGAAGAATATTACAGGGATTGGAGACATTTGACGGTGGTATCAGAGGTACGAATTTAGGTGATGCCATCGGTATTCATACCCGTGGTGCTCATGATAACAGACCGGCTACTCGCAGAAACTGGACTCATGGTTGCATAGCTCTGGAAAGGGACGATATGTACAGAGTATTTCAGGATGCCCGGATAGGTCACAAAGTACTAATAATCGGTAGAACCTATAAACAAGAATATCGATCTGCAAGAAATCAAAGCAGATAAGCCCTTTTTTAAATTCATTCTTTATTACTTATTCTGTATAGAATTCTAACTTTTTTCTTTCATAACAGCAAGACTTCATTCAGTTTGTCTTACAATAACTTGTTGATAAAAAATAGTGCTTTCATCCTCTATGATTTTTTTTTGTTAAGCAAGATTTTATTCAAACAGACATTATATATAAAAATAAATAAGTTCTTGACACATCAGAAACCTGTCGGTAAAGTTATATCACTTATGTTGTTAAAGAGAAAAAATTCTAAACGAGTTAAAAATTTGATTCTATGTTGTGGCAAGAACACTAACTTCTAAGTAGTCCACAAACAACCTAAAAAAAAGAAAACGGAGGTTATAATGGGCACGGGCAGGTGTCTAAAAAAGTATCATGAAAGAGAATATCAGAGAATTGTTAACAAAACGAATCAAAGGTTTGATCTTTGACTTAGACGGAGTGCTAACCCAGACGCAGGAAGTTCATAAATCTGCCTGGAAATTGTTGTTTGATGAATATCTACTTACCGTAGATGATAAGAAATTTGATACCACTTCAATGACCGACATGGATTATAAAATCTATATTGATGGGAAACCACGCTATGAAGGTATTAGGAGTTTCTTAAAATCGAGAAATATAGAACTCCCGTATGGGGATAAGAAGGATCCATCCGATAAATTAACTATCTGCGGACTAGGTAACAGAAAGAATCAAATATTTAATGAGATGATAGAGAAGAACGGAGTCGAAACATATCGTAATGCTGTCAAAAAGCTAAAACAATGGCGAGATTTAGGATTAAAAACAGCAATAGTATCATCCAGCAAAAATTGTGAAAAGATCATCAAACGGGTTGGAATAGACAAACTATTCGATGTTAGAATAGATGGAGTAGTAGCCGAACAGCGTCATTTAAAGGGTAAACCAAATCCGGATATATTTATAGAAGCAGCTAAGTATCTAAATATTTCTCCGGAAAACGGGGTTGTCTTTGAAGATGCTATTTCGGGCGTAGAAGCGGGTCAAAGAGGTCATTTCGGATTAGTGGTAGGAGTAAATAGATTCAACAATGGTGATGCTCTCTTAGCTAACGGAGCTGACATAATTATCAATAACTTCGCTGATTTAGACCTTTTCGATAATCCCATGATAGCTGAGTACTTTGATATTCCCAAGCCGTTGATATTCACCCAAAAGACCGATATATTTAAGAGTATTTCTGCCAGCAAACCTGTTTTTTTTCTCGATTATGACGGTACGCTAACACCCATTGTTAGCAGACCGGAAGATGCCAAGATATCTCCAGAAATGAAACAGACCTTGAAAGAACTGGCAGACAACTTTACTGTAGCCATTATTACAGGAAGAGATACCAAAGACATACAGAATTTAGTGCAACTCGATAATCTTATCTATGCTGGTAGTCACGGTTACGATATAATTGGTCCTGATGGTATGAAGAAAGAACATGAGAAAGCCGGTGAGATAGTTCAGTTACTCGATAAGATAGAACAAGAACTAGTTGATAGATTCAAAGATAAAACAGAAGGTGTCCAGGTAGAAAGAAAGCGCTACGCCATTGCGAATCATTATCGTAATGCCCGAGAATCAGATATCCCTTATATTTACGAAGTAGTAGATAAGATCATTAAGAACAACAAGGGCTTGAAAAAGGGAGAAGGCAAGAAGGTGGTAGAGATAAAACCAGATCTGGACTGGCATAAGGGCAAAGCTGTCTTCTGGATTTTAGAAGAACTCGGATTAGATGACTCTAGCAAGTATTTACCTATCTTTATCGGTGACGATATAACGGATGAAGATGCTTTTAAAGCACTCAAAGACAAAGGAATAGGTATTATGGTCGGAAGCCATGGACAAGAAACTGCTGCCAATTATTCGCTAAAAAATGTCTTTCAGGTCAAAGAGTTTTTTGAAAAGATAGTTGAGATACATAAAAACAAGAAAGGGAATGAATAAATTATGAAGAAAGGTTGGACAATAGAGTACGAAGAATGGAATAAGAAAGATCATCCTCTGCAAGAGGCATTATGTACATTAGGTAACGGGTATTTCGCAACACGAGCTGCTCTGGAGTTTTATCGGGATAACGATTTCAACTACCCGGGTACTTATCTTGCCGGAGGTTATAATCGATTGAAATCTGTCATCCAGAAGAAAGAGATCGAAAATGAAGATCTTGTAAACTGGCCAAATTGGCTCTTCTTAACCTTCAAGATCGGCGATGGTAAGTGGCTTGATCTTGTTGACGTTGAGATTCTTGAATATACTACAACTCTCGATCTGGAGGCAGGATATCTATTACGAAAAATACGTTTTCGTGACAGCAAAAAAAGAGAGACAACCCTAATCAGTAAACGAATAGTCAGTATGAATGATTATCATGTAGCTGCTATAGAATGGCAGATCATCCCGGAAAACTGGTCTGGTAAGATAACTATTCGTTCAGGTATCGATGGTGATATCATTAATAATAATGTTGCACGTTATCGGGAACTCAATCAGGGTCATATCGAGGTGTTAGAAAAGGATGCCTTCTTCGACAACAGTATCTACCTTATCAGCAGAACGAAACAATCAAAAATACTCATGACACAAGCAGCAAAAACCAATATCTATATCAAGGAAAAAAAGCAGTCCACAAAGCATAAAGTAATCAACAAAAAAGGATTCATTGCTGGTGATTTTCAGATCAAATGCTCAAGACAGCAACCGATAAGGATAGAGAAACTCGTATCTCTTTATACTTCGAGAGATTTCGCCATCAGTGACCCGTTAACAGAAGCAAAAACAAAAATTCAGCGTCTGACTACCTTTTCAAGTATCGCTGCTAAGCATTGTATTTCCTGGTCACAGATCTGGAAGTATAATGATATCAAGATAAATGCTGATTTTGAAGATCAATTTGTTCTACGCCTTCATATCTTCCACCTCTATCAGACGGTTTCCAAGAACAGTATAGGTTATGATATTGGCATTCCCGCCCGTGGCTGGCATGGTGAAGCATATCGTGGTCATATCTTCTGGGATGAGATCTATATCTTACCCTTTATCAATCTGCATCAACCAGAATTAGCTAAATCACTCCTCATGTATCGTTATCGCCGATTAACGGAAGCTTATGAGATGGCAAAAGAGATCGGGTGTCGAGGTGCTCTCTTCCCTTGGCAGAGCGGCAGTAACGGTCGTGAAGAGACTCAAAAGATGCATCTCAATCCCAAATCAGGTAGATGGTTACCCGATGTTTCTCATCTGCAGTATCATATCAATGCTGCAGTTCCCTTGAATGTTTGGCATTATTACCAATGTAGCGACGACATGGATTTCCTCGTTGCTCACGGTGCTGAAATTATCATTGCTACTGCCCTCTTTTGGTCAAGTTTAGCTCATTATAATCCCCAAAGAGACCGTTATGAAATTCATAATGTGATGGGTCCGGATGAGTATCATACCCATTATCCGGGTACTAAAGAGCCGGGTCTGAATAACAATGCTTATACCAATATCATGGCTGTTTGGGTTTTACAACACGCTTTAGAGCTGCTCAATATCCTTGATGATACCTGTGCTAATGACTTGGCGGAGAAGATAGGATTTACTCACAGTGATCTACAGAGATGGCAAGATATAACGCAGAAGATGTATGTTCCCTTTTATGATGGTGATATAATCATGCAATTCGAGGGTTTCGAAAAACTCAAAGAACTCGATTGGGATCATTATCATAAGAAATATGGCGAACATCTCCGGCTCGACCGTATTCTGGAAAGCGAAGGTGATTCACCTAACCATTACAAAGCTTCTAAACAGGCAGATGTTCTGATGCTCTTTTACATTTTCTCCTCTTCCGAATTAGAAAAGATACTCAAGAAATTGAACTATGATTTTGATCCACAATCGATACCAAAAAATATCGAATATTATGAGAAACGAACAGCACACGGTTCTACGCTGAGTCAGGTCATTCATTCTTGGGTCTATGCCCGTTCTCATCGGGAACAGTCTTGGAAGAGTTTCAAGAGTGCCTTGATGAGTGATTTTAAGGATGTTCAGGGTGGCACAACCCATGAGGGTATTCATCTGGGAGCTATGGCAGGTACGATGGATCTGATCCAACGTTGTTATTCGGGTCTCGATATCAGAGATAACATTCTCTGGTTAGAACCGACATTACCGGATGATATCAAATCGATGAAATTTCATGTCCATTACCGTGGACACTGGATCAATCTCACTATCAATCATAAAAAACTTAGACTCGAATTTGATAAGGGCTGGTCTAACCCTGTAAAGATCGGATTCAGAGATAAAGTATTTCTCTTAAAGAAGGACGATACAAAGGAGTTTAAACTATAGGAGGTAATTCTCATGAGGTTACTCATAGTATCTAACCGTTTACCTGTAGCAGTAAGTAAAAAGAATAACCGTTATGAATTAACAAAAAGTGCCGGTGGTTTGGTCTCTGGTTTGACTGATTATCTCAACTCGTTAGAGAGAACAAAGTCAACAATAGATGATTTTCTCTGGATGGGTTGGCCCGGCATGTCGATAGATAGATCAGATGAAGAGCTGATCAGTAAAAAAGTCAAAGAGATCTTTAAGGCAGCACCGGTCTTTTTCTCTCAATCTTTGATGGATAAGGTCTATCTCGGTTTCTGCAATAAAACTATTTGGCCGCTGTTCCACTATTTTCTCAACTATACCAAGTTCGATATGGAATTCTGGGATTCTTATAAAAAGATGAATGAGATCTTCTGTGAAGAACTTTTAAAAGCTATTCAGCCCGATGATATAATTTGGGTTCATGATTATCATCTGATGTTGCTGCCGGCTCTTTTAAGAAAGAAAATCGATAATCCCATCGGCTTTTTCCTGCATATCCCCTTCCCCGCCTTCGAAGTTTATCGTACTCTTCCCAAAGAGCCACGAAGTGAGATCCTGAAAGGGCTTCTCGGTTCTGACCTTATCGGTTTTCATACACACGACTATACGCAGTACTTCTTGCGGTGTGTACTCCGTATCCTCGGTTATGAAAGCTATATGGGAGAAATTTCATTCCATGATCGAATTGTAAAAGTCGGTACTTTTCCTATGGGTATTGATTATGAGAAGTTTCACGATATGGATGTCACTCCATTTCGTTCCTCGAAACCAAGAAAGAATGAAATGAAGATCGTGCTTTCGGTAGATCGTTTAGATTACTCCAAAGGGATCGTTAACCGTTTGGAAGGTTTTGAACTCTTTCTGAAAAAAAATCCTCAATGGCATAAAAAGGTCTATATGAATATGATCGTTGTACCTTCTCGTACCGGAGTTCAATCATACCAAAAGATCAAGAGTAACCTGGACGAATTAGTTGGAAAGATCAACGGTGATTATGGTAGTATTGACTGGACGCCTATTATCTATCAATATACTTCGCTACCTCATAAAGAGCTCATTGCACAATACAGGATGAGCAATGTTTCATTACTAACACCACTAAGGGATGGGATGAATCTGGTCGCTAAAGAATATGTGGCTTCATTGACTGATAAGAAGGGGGTTTTGGTACTGAGTGAGTTCACGGGAGCAGCTAAAGAGTTGAGTGAAAGTATTATCATCAATCCCAACAATATAGAAGAAATTGCCGACGCAATTGCAGAAGCACTTGAGATCCCTATAAAGAAACAAGTTCGTTATAATTCCATCATGCAGGAACGTTTAAAACGATACAATGTAACCCGATGGGCTACTGACTTCATTGACAGATTACAGGAAATACATCAATTATCCGTCACCTCATTCAACAAAAAGAGATTCATTCCTAAGATAAAGAATAAGATATTGGCAGACTACCAGCAAGCCCAAAAAAGATTCATTGCTCTCAATTATGACGGAATATTGATCCCTATGACAAAAGACTATCGGGACGCAATACCAACTCCGGAAATAAAAATACTTCTGAGAGCTCTGGCAGCTAAAGGGAAAACTGATGTAATAATCAACAGCGGACGTAGCAAAGAATACATGGATAAGTATCTGGCGAAGATACCGTTACACCTTACAGCAGAGCATGGAACATGGATCAAAGAGGCAAACGAAGCAGAATGGATGCTACATAAACCTTTTTCAACCGAGTGGAAAGAAGAGATCATTCCGGTTTTGGAGACCTATACTGACAGATTACCTGGTTCCATGATAGAAGAAAAGGAATTATCGGTCAGTTGGCACTATCATAAAGCTGATATCGAACAGGCATCTTATATATCGAAAGAGCTCGTTGATAATCTATTGTCTATAACTCTCAATCTCAATATCCAAGTTTCTCATGGGAATAAGGTCGTAGAGGTATTTCATTCGGGGATCGATAAGAGTGAATTGATGATGTTCTGGTTGGAAAAGAAGAAGTATGACTTTATTATGGTTATCGGTGATGATTGGTCTGATGAAGAGTTGTTCAAAGTGCTGCCTGATAATACCTACTCCATAAAAGTAGGCAAGATCTATACCGATGCCAGATATATGCTTAAAACCCAAGCTGATGCTATAAAACTTTTAGAGTGCTTGACTAAAACATAAGATCCCCCTTAACTTTTTGTCACAGAGTCAGTTTGCGACTTCTTTTCTTCAATAACTATTCTCGTTCTGGGGAGACACTGAGGATGTTCTCTCTGGATATATTCAATAAGTTTTTCACGCACATAGACACGCAGATCCCAGGCTTTAGGAGAACTATCAGCACTCATCAATGCTCTCAGTTCAATTACATCCTCTTTCGCATTGGTTACCTGCAAGACATTTACTTTACCGTCCCAATTAGGATTCCCTTCTAAAAGTTTCGTTAATTCGTTCCTTATGGAATCAAAGGGGATAGTATAATCAGTATAGATAAAGACAGTACCAAGAATTTCCGCAGTGGTTCTTGTCCAATTCTGAAAGGTTTTTTCCATAAAGTAGGTTGATGGTACAATTAATCGCCGTTTGTCCCATATCCTGACTACAACATAGGTCAGATTTATCTCTTCTATCCAGCCCCATTCATTTTCCACAATTACTACATCATCTAATCTGATCGGCTGCGTGATCGCTATTTGTAAGCCGGCTAAAATAGTTCCTAACGCCTTTTGAGCTGCCAAACCTATGATCAAACCTGCAATACCGGCAGAAGCAAAGAGACTGACCCCGATATTTCTTACACCGTCAAAAAGCATTAGGATAGTCCCGACCGCAATAAGAATAACAATAAAGAAGATGATTTTTTCTAATATATTGTATTGGGTATAGAGTTTACGAGCCCTAAGATTGTCTGCTTCTCCTATATCGTACTTACTGAGAAGATTTATTTTGGCTATATTAACAAAAACATTTATCGCCCAGGCAATACCTGCTATGAAAAGAACAGAACTTAATTTCGCCAATATATTTAGCATACTCTCCGGAAAAAGATATTGCATCTCTATCAGATATCTGATCATAAAAGCTACTAAAACCAGTAGGATAGGTGTAATAAATTTCTTGATATATCTCCTTGATTTCATACAGTTTCCTCCGGGATATTGCTATAACTTGTTAGTTTACACATATATAGATATTATAAGTTCTTTTCTCCTAAACGTCAAGCTTTTAATCTTTATGATGTTATTCTCTAACTGATTATTGGCAATATCTCGGAATCTAAATTTTTTCTCTTGATTCATTTAAGCACTAATTCTAAAAGGTTACTATAGGATAAAAGGAGTTACTATGTTGTTTAAAAAGATCTTTTATGCTCTGTTTACCTTTATTCTCAAGGTGCTATCATTTCTAACCCCTTCACTACCCTCTTTAAAATGGGCTTCCAAACTGATTTTTATCTTCATTGCTCTGGTGATAATAGTTGTTGCAACACCATATTTTAAGCCCATCGGCTTACTCTTTACAGCAGCATTCATAATAACGATCTTTCTGATCTCTCTACTATCGGGATTGCTCTTTAATCTGATCATCTCTTTGCTCATCAAGATCCCGGAGTTTTTCCGGACTACTCTGGTAGCTCTGCTGATTTTCACTCTCTTTCTCTTCTCTGTCAATACAGGGGTGATGTTACTTACTTTTCTCTATTTGGCTACCTCTGTTTCTTTGGTTGGCATATCTCTCTACATCATCATCAAACAAAAAAAAGCTGGAAAGAAGACTATCCATCGGATAGCTAATTACCTGCTTCTTGTGATCGGATTAGCAGCAATAATCGCTTGGGCTTATTGGCTCATTCATCCCGGCAGAGAAGTCGAAATGCCGCTTATTGCTTCTTTAGAGACCGATTACCGACCAGCTCTTATTGAACTACCCAATCCTGCGGAATATGGTCACTACCCTGTAGTTTATACGACTTATGGGAGTGGAAAAGACCTGCACCGCCCTGAATTTGGAGAAAATACAGAATTGATAACTCAACCTGTTGACGGCTCAAAAATGCTTTCGAGCTGGAAGGGATTCAGCGGTAATCTCCGCACAAAATATTTTGGGTTTGATGCCAAAGAATTACCTCTCAATGGTAGGGTTTGGTATCCTGATGGAGTTGGACCTTTTCCCTTGATCTTGATAGTTCACGGTAATCATTTGGCTCAGGAATACTCAGATCCCGGTTATGCTTATCTAGGCGAATTGTGGGCAAGTCGCGGTATGATCACAGTTTCTGTCGATCAGAACTTCATAAACGGCTCTATTACAGATATCTTTGGTGGTCTTAGCGATGAAAACGATGCTCGAGGCTGGTTGCTTCTGGAACATATCAGACAGTGGAAGGAATGGGAAGAGAAACCGGATAATCCTTTCTATCGTCGGGTTGATTTAGACTACATTGCCTTGATAGGTCATTCCCGCGGAGGCGAAGCTATTGCTCACGCTGCTCTCTTTAACACTCTCCCCTATTACCCCGATGATGCATCTCTGGCATTCGATTATAATTTTTCTATCGTTTCCTTAATTGCTATAGCCCCCTGTGATGCCCAATATCAACCATCTGTCGTCAGAACTCCGCTCAGAGACATCAATTATCTTGCTCTGCACGGCTCTCATGATGCAGATGTGACTTCATTTTCCGGACAAAGACAGTTTGAACGGATCACTTTTTCACCCGATTTCGAAGGATTTGCAGCTACTCTTTACATTTATGGGGCTAATCATGGTCAGTTCAACACAGTCTGGGGTAGAAAAGACAGCTCATCTCCGCATATCAATCACTATAACCTAGGACAACTGATCAGTGGAGAAGATCAGCGGAGGATCGGTAAGGTCTTTATGACTGCCTTTCTGGAAAGAACTTTGATGTTTGCTCCCGAATATGAAGAACTCTTCCTCGATTACCGCTCTGCTCCGCAAGCTTGGTTACCCGAAACTATTTATCTGCAACAATACAAGAGAGCAGGTATGTACCCAATCGCTAACTTCGACGAGGATCTCGATCTGACTACAACTACTATCGCCGATGGAACCATCAGAGGGGATAATCTTACTGATTGGTATGAAAGACGGATCCGTCTCAAGGGTTATAGCATGGACTCTAAAGCCGTTTATCTCGGTTGGAACGCTGAAGAAGATACCCTCATCGCCTCCTACAACATCGAACTCCCCTCTTATTATAACTCACAACAGTTTCTCTATTTAACTCTTGCCGATACTGGTAATCAACCCACCGCCAAGGAGAAGAATGATATCGAAAACAATGAAGAAGATAACCAGAATGATAACGACCATGATTCTAATAACATAGATCAGACCCCAAAGGAAGAAGATGATGAGGATTCAGAAGCTGAAGAGCCCAAATTGATCGATTTCACTATCAGATTGACCGATCATCGTAATAATATAATCTCTTTCCCGCTCAGTGATTTTTCTCCGCTACAACCGATGATAGAAGCTAAACTCGGAAAGCTCGACCTGATCCACCCTACTCCTTACGGCGAGAGCATTAAGCAGCTGTTTGTTTTTAATTTAGCAGAACAGCATGCTCTGAACCCTGACTTTGATCTCAGGCGTGTCTCAATAATCGAATTGGTCTTTGATATAACACCCAAAGGACATATCCTGGTTAATGAAGTCGGATTTATGACTAAAAGATAACATATCTTGTTCCAGTTATATTCTTCCGGAATCTGAAACTTGTCAGCTTATTTTACCTATTAATAACAATTTAACTCTTCTCTACCCTTAGGGAACCCTATAGTCGGTTGGGTGCCGACTATAGGACTCCCTAGAAGGTAGATTACTGATACCTTGAACAGAATAGTTGCCTGACTTAATGTCATCCTGAGTGAAGACCTTTCCTTTGTCATCTCGACTGGAGAAAGAATCACGGTAGTGAGTCGTTTGGAATGGAGAGATCTCATCACAGACTTACAATAAACATAAATGCATGCTTGCTATACCAACATTAGTGATGAGATGTCTCGACCTCGCTCGACATGACAAAAACAAGGATTATATTCACTGACTCTGTTTTAGATTTTCGTCCCCTTCGATACAATCCTTCACCAAATCTTATAGCTACAAGAACCGAAGAAAACACTTCTTTGTGGCTGCTTCCGAGCTCGACGAAGTCAGTTGTGCTTACAAATTTGGTGAAGGGTCACTCAGGGTGACAATTGTTTAAAAAGTTAGTGTTGATTTATGTTTTATTCGTGTTCATTCGTGGATAAAATACTCAGGAGATGTAGGGATTGACTGCGCAATGGCAGCAAAGCTGCATTGCTCGTCGCTACTACATCAATACCTGTGGTAATGACTTCGTGGTCAAACGGTTCTCATCCCTCTTATGAAGAAATGGCGGAGATGTAGGGATTCGAACCCTAGATACGCTTTTTAAACGTATACACGATTTCCAATCGTGCTCCTTCAGCCAGCTCGGACACATCTCCGTTTCTGAACAGGAAAAAAAGAGCTCGTTTTTTGTAAATCTTTTTTTGAAAAGCAACCCGTTAAACAATCAATAAAAACAATAAACGGAACAAAAAGCATCAGCACCTATACATTATTGTTCGCTAACTTTCAGATATTTATGAGTTTATGCTGGTTAAATCTAAAGATTTATAGTTATCATAAGTACTACATATAAAAAAACCTTTACAGTTTAAGAGAGATTTCAGGAGCTTAAAATACAAGAAATTAGACGGAGTTAGTAGATGGATTTGGGAAGTCAGTTCCTTAACAGAATGAAAGAGTTTATTAAGGAAAACAAGCTGATCAAGAGAGGAGATAAGATCTTAATCGCCTTTTCAGGTGGAGCAGATTCTACTGCTCTGATACATTCTCTAATGACTTTGAAGGTTAACTATCATCTTAATCTATTAGCAGCCCATGTGAACTATAATTTACGAGGAGCTGAATCTATTTCCGATATGAATTTCGTGAAGGAGTTTTGTTTCCAACATAATATCTCATTGGTGATCAAGGATGTCAAACTGACACAGGGAGCAAATCTGGAAAATGAAGCTCGCAAGATCCGCTTCGATTTTTTCAACTCACTCACTAAAATCTATAAAGTTGATAAGATAGCTATAGGACACAATAAAAATGATGTTATTGAGACAATGCTATTGCATCTTTTCCGAGGATCAGGAATAACTGGTATGAGAGGAATTGTCCCCTCTAATGATAATATTATCCGTCCTTTGCTCTGTTTCAAGAGAGAAGAGATTATCGGATATCTCGAATCGCAAAAGATCACTAACTGGTGTCAGGATAGTTCAAATATCGAAACTGTTTACACTCGTAACAAGCTGCGTAATAATATGGTTCCGTGGCTGGAAGAGAACATCAATCACAAGTTAACCGATATTCTTTACGACAATTCGTTAATTTTTAGAGAGACTGATGATTATCTGAGGGATGTAGCTGGAAAGATCTTGAAGAAAGCTATTCTCAATCATAATTACTTTGAGTTACGTCTTGATCTGACAAAGATCGAGCACAAAAATACGATTATCCTATTCTACCTCTTTAGAGAAGCAATCGGTATAATAAGCGGCAGCGAAACCAATTTTTATCATAGTCATTTTAAGGAGATCTGCTCGATTCTTTCAGCAAAAGGATCGAAAATGATTCACCTCACTGGTAATTTGACCGTCAGAAAGGAATATGATCAACTCACCTTCGTAAATGAAGAAAAACCGGATAAATTAATGAGAGTGGAAGAAACATTATCATTGACAATTGATATTTCGAAGAAGTACCATGTCTTTGGTAATAAGAGAATTCTGAGTAAGAGAATCAACCGCAGTGATATAAAACGAACTTACTACGAAGATGATAATATAGCTTTATTAGATATTGATAAGCTAACTTTACCTATTAGTGTAGGTTTCCGAAAGAATGGAGACAAGTTTATCCCAATGGGTATGAAAGGAACCAAGAAGCTAAAAGACTTTTTCATTGACGAAAAGATCAGTAAATTTGAAAGAGATAAGGTATTAATCTTTCGAGACAGTGAAAAAATTGTCTGGATAGCCGGATTAAGAATAGACGACCGTGTTAAGATTAATGACTCAACTCAGAGTCTATTACTGCTAAAGATGGAAAATATCCGTATCAGAAGCAGGAAGAACGTACCAAAAAAGAAAAAATAACATAAGGATGTGAAAATGAGTAACGATATTTCAGCAATATTACTGGATGAAGAGACGATTCAAAAAAGGATCAGCGAACTGGCTGCCTGTATCTCAAAAGATTATGAAGATAAGAGCCCTGTCATAATCAGTGTTCTTAAGGGAAGTTTTATCTTTTTAGCAGATCTCGTTCGTAGTTTTACTATTCCTGTAGAAATAGATTTTTTGGCTATTTCAAGTTATGGTTCGAGTACCGTTTCTTCCGGAGTTGTAAGCATTAAAAAAGACCTCGATATAGATGTCTCCGAACGAGATGTGATCATTGTGGAAGATATTGTCGATTCAGGACTCTCATTGAAATATATTGTTGATTATATCGAAAAGCATCATGCTTCCTCTGTCAAAACCTGTGTATTGCTTGATAAACCTTCTGCTCATCAAGATGAAATAAAAATCGATTATAAAGGTTTTGATATAGGAAACGATTTTGTGGTCGGTTATGGTTTGGACTTTGCCGAAAAATACCGCAATCTGCCCTACGTGGCAATCCTCAAGGAGGAAGTATATAAATGAACGATCAACAGAAAGATAGATATCCTGATAAAAGAGGCGAAGGAAAGAAAAACGACAAACAACCTTCCAAGATGAAAACTCCTCAGTCAATAACACTCTGGATTATTTTAGCTTTGTTAGTAATATTGGTTTACCAAGTTCTGGTCTCAAGCGGCAGAAGAGTAGAAGAGATATCTTTTTCCGAATTTATGACAAAAGCAGAGCAAGGGCAGTTGAGGGAAGTCACTTTCGACGATCAGAACATTACTGCAGTAGATGTAGAAAACCAGAGTTATACAACGCATCTCCCCTATCGTGACCCGGAATTGGTTAAAACCCTTAATGAGATGAATATAACGATCAAATCACAGAAACCATCCAGATTTCTCTCTGTCTTGTTGGGTTGGTTACCGTTTCTGATTTTTATTGGTCTCTGGATATTTATTATGCGTTCTATGCAAGCAGGTGGTGGCAAGGTCTTCAGTTTTGGAAAAAGTCGGGCTCGGCTCTTTGTAGGTGGCAGAACTAACGTTACTTTCAAAGATGTTGCCGGTGTGCAAGAAGCAAAGGAAGAGTTGGAAGAGATCGTAGATTTTCTCAAAGCACCGAGCAAGTTTCAGAGACTGGGTGGTAGAATCCCCCGTGGTGTTCTGTTATTAGGAAGACCCGGAACAGGTAAGACCCTGTTAGCAAAAGCAGTAGCAGGAGAGGCGGGAGTTCCCTTCTATAGTATCAGTGGTTCTGATTTTGTGGAGATGTTTGTCGGTGTTGGAGCTTCCCGTGTTAGAGATCTCTTTGATCAGGCAAAACGTTCAGCTCCTTGTATCGCCTTTATTGACGAGATTGATGCTGTAGGAAGGCATCGTGGTACCGGTTTGGGTGGTGGACATGATGAAAGAGAACAGACACTGAATCAGCTTCTGGTTGAAATGGATGGTTTCGAAAAGAATGATTCTGTGATCATTATTGCTGCAACAAACCGCCCTGATGTCTTAGATCCGGCTCTCTTGCGACCCGGAAGATTTGACCGGCAGGTCATTGTTGATATGCCCGATATAAACGGTAGAATTGAGATACTAAAGGTTCATTGCAAGGTATTACCCCTCTCACCAAACGTTAACCTATCTGTTATTGCTCGCTCTACACCTGGTTTCAGTGGTGCAGATCTGGCAAATCTGGTCAATGAAGCTGCTCTGCTTGCAGCCCGAAAAGAGAAAAAACATATTGAAATGGACGACTTTGAAGAGGCAAAAGATAAAGTCACTATGGGTAAAGAGCGCAAGAGCAAAGCTATCAGTGAAGAAGAGAAGAAGATCACTGCCTATCATGAGATTGGACACGTTCTCTGCTCCATCTTCCTCGATAAAACAGAACCGGTTCATAAAGTTACTATTATTCCGCGTGGTTTTACCGGTGGAGCTACTCACTTCCTACAGACAGAAAAATCTAATTATTCGAAAAGTTATCTGCAGCAGAAACTGATAGAACTCTTAGGTGGCAGATCAGCAGAAGAATTGATATTCAATGAACTTTCAACTGGTGCTGGCATGGACATTGAAAGAGCTACCGATCTGGCTAAAAAGATGGTTTGTCAATGGGGTATGAGTGAAAAAGTCGGACCAATGACTGTAGGAAAAGATGAAGAAAATCCCTTCTTAGGAAGAAATATTCAGCAACGTGACTTTTATAGTGAAGAGACAGCCAGATTGGTTGATGCTGAGATACGGCAACTGATTCATGATGCTCATAATAGATCTCTCAGTATACTTAAAGATAAGAAAGAACTACTCAAGGTTATGGCTGAAGAGTTATTAGAAAAGGAAATCCTCAATGTCGATGACATCTATGACCTTATTCTTGCCCAAGTTCCGGACTCAGATAAAGAATTTGTAAACGAACAATACGAAAAAGCTAAAGAGATCAAAATAGATTCCTCTTCTCATCTTAAAACACCGCCGGAGAAGGAAAAGAAAGCTGCTCCCAAAAAAAGTAGGACTAAGAAAGAGAATAATACTGCAACTGAGAATAAGACAACCAAAAAAGTAGCTAACAAAAATCCTGAAGAAAAGAAGAGAGCTAAGAAAGAGGATCAAGATGGAGAGAATTGAAGGAACAACCATAATCGGTGTCAGAAAGGGTAATCAGATCGCTCTCGGTGGTGATGGACAAGTAACTCTCGGTAATACGGTTATTAAAAGTAAGGCCAATAAGATCCGAAGATTATACAATGACACTGTTCTCGCCGGTTTTGCCGGTTCTACTGCCGATTCATTTACTCTCTTCGAGAAATTTGAGAATAAACTGAAGGAATACAAAGGTAATCTTAAAAAAGCAGCCGTAGAATTGGCTAAAGATTGGCGTTCTGATAAGATCTTAAGACGTTTAGAGGCAATGATAATCGTAGCTGATCGTGATAATTTACTAATTCTTACCGGCATAGGAGATGTACTGGAACCTGATGATGATGTCATTGCCATTGGTTCAGGTGGAAGTTATGCCCTTTCTGCTGCACGAGCTTTAGCTAAACATACCGATATGACAGCAGAAGATATAGTGCGTCAAGCTCTGGAGATAGCTGGTGATATTTGTATATACACTAACCTGAATATCAGCGTAGAGGTACTGAAGATAAATGAATAATCTCGATAAACTGACACCAACAAAGATAGTAAAAGAACTCGATAAGTATATCATCTCACAGGACAAAGCTAAGAGAAGTGTGGCAATTGCTCTTAGAAACCGATGGCGACGACTTAAGGTCAAAGGTGAATTACAACAGGAGATCGTTCCCAATAATATTATTCTTATCGGACCTACCGGTGTAGGGAAAACAGAGATAGCCAGAAGAATTGCTAATTTAACTAATGCTCCTTTTGTCAAAGTAGAAGCATCCAAATTCACAGAAGTTGGTTATGTCGGACGTGATGTGGAATCAATGGTTAGGGAGTTAATGGATGTTGCAGTAAATGACGTCCGTTATGAGATGACTGTTAAGGTTCAGAAACAAGCTCTGCTAAATGCTAAAGAAAAGGTACTGGATCTTTTGGTACCTTTACCGAAAAGTGATTATACTAACATCGAAGACACAGATACTTATAAAGAGCAACAGGAAAGACAACAAAGAACTCGCGAAAAGATGAGGGTAATGTTAGAGAGTAAAAAATTAGATGATCGAGAATTGGAAATTACACTTGAACAGCCAAGAGCTCCCCATATAGAAGTGCTTTCTAATATTGGGATGGACAATGTCGACTTAAATCTAGGTGAAATTTTTGGCTCTTTTTTCCCGGCAAAAGGTGAGTCACAAAAAAAGAAGATGAAAGTTCCGGAAGCTATTAAATATCTCGCTTCCATTGAACAACATAGATTGGTTAAAATGGATATAGTTATTTCTGAAGCTAAACTACGTGTCGAAAATAACGGCATTATCTTTATCGATGAAATAGACAAAATAGCTACTTCTGATAAAAAGCCGGGCATTGATGTTTCTCGATCCGGAGTGCAGAGAGACCTGCTCCCTATTGTGGAAGGATCAAATGTACCTACAAAATATGGGATGATTAATACCAGACATATACTATTCATTGCTGCTGGTGCTTTTAATACGGCTAAACCTTCTGATCTGATCCCTGAACTACAAGGGCGTTTTCCCTTAAGAGAGGAATTGAAAAGCTTATCAAAAGATGACTTTATCAAGATACTGCAATTCCCGAAAAACTCACTAATTAAACAATATACTGCCCTCTTCAATGCTGAAAAAGCAGTGCTGGAATTCAATCAGGAAGCTATAGAAGAAATTGCCGAATTCGCTACTAAAGCAAATGAAAAAATGGAAGATATCGGTGCACGCAGATTACATACTATCATGACCACTCTTCTCGAAGAGTATCTCTTTGATCTACCAGAAAAGAAGATCTCGAAAATAATTATCGATGGTAAGGCAGTTAGAGAAAAACTGAACAAGATCATCGAAGACGAAGACCTCGCAAAATACATTCTCTAATATCTAAAGATAGACAAAATCTTTAAGCTACATAATGATATACTATTTATTTTACCTTTTTTCTTATAGTTACACGCATTAATATAAAGTGATCTCTTAGATTCATACGATTAATTTAGCTATTTAAGAGGTAAATATAAACCAAAAAGGGGAGTGAACTTAATCACCCCCCCTCTTGTCTTAGGAGATTTACTATGTTGCTTTACTTGTTGGCTACTTTGAGAGATTCTGCATAGGCAAACATCTCGTCAAGTGTTTCGAATCTATCAAACAGGGAGAGAGCTTCCTGTAACTGATCATCTAATCCCAACCCAACTATGTATCCTGCATTTTCTCCGAACTTACGTCCGATAATGTTACTTTGCAGCGATATCTTGAGCCATGATTCCGACTGTTCAATATCCTCATTTATATATGTAACTCCATTGTCATCTAAATATTTCAAAAAATCTTGAAAAATTTCATCAGTGATCTCAAACCGCTCTGTGACTTGATCTTCATGTTCTAACATGAAATCAATTGAGTAGGGGAAAAAGAGATTTTTTCTTCTGACTTCAGTTTGGAATGGATTCATTCGTTCAGCAGTAATCTCAATATCAGGAGTAATACCACCACCACCATAAACTACACGACCATTTTCAGTATAATATATATCTCTCTGGATCTCTTCTTCAATTGCTTGTAAATCACTTTCGGAGAGCTCTTCCCCTCTTAAGATTCTATCGTTAACATCTTTATGTATTCCTCTGCCGGAATGAATAAAGTATTTTGAAGTAGTGATCTTGATCCCATATCCGTCCTGCAGTGGGAAAAGTTGTTGAACAGAACCTTTACCGAAACTGGTTTTTCCGACTACCAAACCTTTATCCCAGTCCTGCATAGAACCGGCAAAAATTTCTGATGCACTGGCAGAAGCTTCATTAATCAAAACAATAATCGGATATCCTGTTCTGATACGATCGTATCTCGTATAGAACTCTTGATTAGCTTGAGGTAATCTTCCTCTCGTAAAGACAACCTTTTTATCTTTTCCGACAAACTCATTTACAGTATCAATTGCTTCGTTAAGCAATCCACCCGGATTGAAACGGAGATCGATCAAAAGACCTCTAATACCCTGACTTTCCAGATCATCCAAAGCGTCTCTCAATTCTTTTGATGTATTGGCATTGAATTGTCTTATTCTGATATAGCCAATTCCGTTATCGAGCTTGAAGGTATAAGGTACCGATTTGATCTCAATCAAGTCTCTGATAATATTGAATTCCAGATCGTTCTCTACGCCGGGACGGCTGATAGTGATCTTAACTCTAGTTCCGACATCGCCTCGCATGAGCTTAATGGCATCGTTAGTATTCATTCCAACGATACTTTCATCATCTACTTTGATGATCTTATCACCGGCTAAGATACCCATTTCATATGCAGGAGTTCCTTCAATAGGTGAAATCACAGTTATAAAATCTCCCTGTTTATCAATGGATATACCTAAGCCACCAAATTTTCCTTGTGTTCCTGTACGAAAATCATCAAAATCATCGGGTAGAAAAAAATGAGTATGAACATCAAACTCATCCAACATCCCTTCAATAGCGGCATCTATTACTTTATCAACATCAATGTCGTAGATATAATTCTGTCTTAAACGATTAAAGACTTCGGTAAATAGTCGTAGTTTTCTGTATGTATCAACAGAATCGGTCTGTTGGGTAGTTTGTGCGAAAGCATAATTTATCACTGATAGACCGACAAACAACCATAAAACCAAGAAAACTGATAAGATTGTTTTGTTTGTTTTAGTAATTTTCATTACATACCATCCTTATATTCTTCTTAAAACTAACTCTCTTATTTGTGCCTGAATATCTTCTATGTTTTTATTCCCATTTATAATAATGTAACGCTTGGACTCCTCTTTTGCAACATCAAGAAACAAATTCCTTACTTTTTCATGAAAATGTATTGACTCAGATTCTATCCGATCTGGAGTTTTTTGCTTTATTCTCTCAATCCCTATCTCGACAGGTATATCAATCAGAATTGTGCAATCAGGAACTAAACCAAAAGTGGCAAATTTGGTTATAGAACGGATAACCTTTAGATCAAGATCACGGCCTCCACCCTGATAGGCTAAAGAGGAATCATAATAGCGATCACATATAACGATCTTCCCCTCTTTTAAGGCAGGTTTGATCCATTCTCCTGTATGTTGAGAACGACTAGCCATATAGAGTAACAACTCAGTTTGTGGCAACATTTCTGAATGATTCCTATCCAATAATATAGCCCTTATTTTCTCTGATATCGGAGGACCACCCGGTTCTCTTGTTAAAAGAACATCATAGTTAATCGAATGAAGATATTCTGCCAATAAGATCGAGTGGGTGCTCTTTCCGCAACCTTCAATTCCTTCAAAAGTTATAAAATAGCTCATTAGTATATAACTGTATCCCTTTTATATTTATCATCCATCTCGGGGTAATCAATCACATAATGAACACCACGGCTCTCTTTACGTGATAATGCTGATCTGATGATGATATTAGCAACTATAGCCAGATTTCTGGTTTCGATAACCTCTTTCTTTACAGGGTTGTTATTGTAAAATTTATTAACTTCTTCATATATACCGTTTATACGGGAATTAGCATATTTGAGAAGTCTTCTGGAACGTACTATGCCTGCATAACCCTGCATGATCTTTTTGATAATAGCATAATTATGAGATATGATGACCCATTCCGCTTCATTGAAAGCACCGGTATTCTGCCATAAAGGGATCTCCGGAAAATCCACTTCCTCTTTGTTTGAAGAATGCTGTGCTGCTCTATAGGCAACTACCAGTGCTTCTAAAATTGAATTAGATGCTAAACGGTTAGCACCGTGAAAACCGGTACAGGCAACTTCACCGGCAGCAAAGAGATTCGTTATATCTGTGACCCCATCGACAGTAGCCAATATCCCGCCACAGAGATAGTGTGCCGAAGGGACTATAGGTATAGGTTGAGTTGTGAAATCTATTCCTCTTTCCCGGCACATCTGATCTATAAATGGGAAATGTTCTTTGAGGATGTTTTTATCAATGCTGGTTGCATCCAGATATAGATGAGAGTACCCCTTTGTCTTCATTTCATGGTCTATTGCTCTGGAAACAATATCTCTAGGTGCCAGAGAACCTTGTGGATGGTACTTCTCCATGAAACTTGAGCCATCTGGCAAAGTAAGAACTGCCCCTTCTCCCCTCAATGCTTCTGTTACCAAGAAGGAGTTTCCCCCCGGTGAATAGAATGCTGTAGGATGAAACTGGATGAACTCCATATTAACGACTCTAGCTCCGGCAAGATATGCCATAGCAATCCCATCACCTGTTGATACAGAAGAATTGGTGCTATGTTCATAAACTTGCCCTACTCCACCGGTAGCTAACATAGTTTTCTTGGCTCGGAATATTTCCACTACTCCATTTTCTGTGTTCAAGACATAAGCACCCCAACAGGTTATGTAAGGTATAAAACCATTTTGTTCAGAGATATGATGTTGAGTTATCAGATCAATTGCAATATGATTCTCATATATAGCAATGTTAGGATTGTTCTTAACTTGTTCCAACAAGACCTTCATTATCTCCTGACCGGTAGAATCTGCAGAATAGACCACACGATTACGTGTATGTCCACCCTCCTTAGTAAGAGAAAGGGTTTCTATATTCTGCGAAGTATCATTTCGGACTTTGGAGAATTTTGCTCCTATACTGATCAAATACTTTATCCGTTCAGGTCCTTGACGAACTATCGTCTCAATTACCGGATACTTTCCTAATTCACATCCCGCTTTAAAGCTATCATCTACGTGGTTTTCAAAACTGTCCGTTTCGCTGAGTACCGCTGCAACACCACCCTGTGCGTGATTTGTATTACAGTCATTCGCTTCTGTTTTGGAAATAACAATAACCTTACCGATCTTCGCCACTTCCAAAGCATAAACTAAACCAGCTACTCCACTACCGATAACTAAGAAATCTGTTTTGATCATTTTTCTTCTCTGTTTATATCTTTGTATCACTCCATCGCTGAATAGGTTCAGCAAAATCGAGTTTCATAATCAATGCATCTTCTATAGGATTTTGATAATACTCTTTACGCTTACCTATGGTATCAAATCCGTGACTGGTATAGAAAGTGATCGCCTGCTTATTAGATGCTCTAACCTCTAAAAAACACTTTTTGCAACCCTCTTTAATCAACTCGCGGAACAAGTAACGTAACAATAATTTACCATATCCTTTATGCTGCTCAGATTTTGTAATTGCTATATTGGTTATCATATACTCGTCAAGCACTTTCAAACCGCATATATATCCAATTAGCTCTTTATCATCTTTGGTTTCCAAAACAAATGCACTATCTTGTTCTATTTCCTGAATAAACATGTCCTTAAGCCAAGGATCGGTAAAGACCTCTTCTTCAATTATTAATACCTCCGATAAATCATCGCTTTTCATTAATCTGATAACAGTTTCTTTCATGTACAAGTCTCTGAACTTAATAGTGTATTCTTTGTCCGGGATGAATTATGACGATCCTTCTTCCGTTACGTTCCTGAACTGACAAATTGTTACGGGTTAGAAGATGACTAAGTGATACATTAAGTTTTCGAGCGATTGAATCAAGAGAATCTCCACTCTGAACGACATAAATATTGCTTCCTGATCCACTACCTCCGGCTGAAGGAGAACCCAATATTTGCAATCTCTGCCCGGGATATATTGTATTACCTTGCAGATTGTTAATTGATCTGATATTGGCAACGGTTGTATTATAACGACGAGCAATATCATAGAGAGTATCTCCTCTCTGAACAGTATGGTGAGTAAAATATCCGGCATTACGGTCTAAAAAACCCCTTTCGATTCTTGCCAGTTGCTCTTCATTCTTATCACTTTCTTTAGGGACAAGGATTTCATATTCACCGGGGGGTAAAACCATATCATTGATAGCCGAATATCTCTGTCTCTGTCTTTGAGAGAGATTGATCCAAGGATTGAGTTCCCAAATTCGTCTTAAAACAGTTCCCTGTGCCTGTACCCAATCATTTAGCTGGTAATAACCGTTCAAGTTAAGTGTTTCTATTCTCGTCACTTCCAACAAGGAAGGTTCTCTCTTGAATCTCTTACCAAAAAGTAACTCTTCATTTTCGAAGATAAGCTTTATTGCTGCAGCACGCCAAACATAGCGGTTTGTTTCGTCCACCCTCATTATCAGATCAAAGAAGTCATTTGCCTGTTGTTCTCTCATCACTCTTGCTACACCATTATTACCGGCATTATAGGCACACATAGCCAGCAGCCAGTCATCACTTCCCAGATTTTGCATGAATTGATAGCTATTGATCAAATATCTCGCAGCTGCATCGGTAGCTTTAAAGATGTTACGTCTTTCATCAATGAAGTTATCTATTCTCAGATCATACTGCCTTGCAGTTGAAGGCATAAACTGCCAGATTCCACCGGCTCCTACCGATGAAGTCGCCATAGAACTTAAACCGCTTTCTGCTATTGCTAAGTACTTTACATCGAGAGGTACACCATGAGAGGTAAAAACTTCATCAAATAGCGGAAAATAAATACTACTACGGGGTATGAAACGATGAGCTGCCTTTAGTTCTTGGTCAAAGATCTCACTGAATTTATGATATATTCTATCGTTACTTATATCGAATACCCTACCTGCAAAAACGAAAGATTTTGGTATTTCGAAATCCGTATTGATCATGACCCTGCCGTTGAAATAATCCAAATCCTGATAGAGCGAATCGGTTTTGAAATAGAGGTATTCTATCAGTGTATAAAGAGAATCGATCTTCTTATCCTTATAATAAACAAGATTAAGCAGCTCGTTGACATCATCCGAATAGATGCTCTTCAGATAAGCATAGTCGGAAAGATCTTGTGCTACCTGACTGACAGGTTCTTCAATAATTGTTGTCTCTTTTTCAATCTCCCTTTGAGGAAAATAGTTCAGTATAGTTGAACATCCGCTCAAAAAAGCTGTTATTAGTATTATGAAAATCAGGCATGTAAGACGAAACTTCATATTGTTATAACAATTCTCCTTATTCTTGTAGTTCTTGATTTTGTTTCTGATAATCTCCTGAATAGATCTCATCAGTCCAATCAGTATGAGTTTTATACCAATCAATTGTTTTTGCCAGCCCCTTCTCCAAAGAAAATTTAGGTTTCCAGTCTAATTCAGCCCGGAAATGATCCGAATTGATACAGGGATATGATTCATCACCCAATCGGTCTTTCAAGAATTCCAATCTTGTCTCTTCGGCTGTCATCATCTTCATGATCATTCTAATCAAATCAATATTTTTTCTCTCATCACCAGAACTGATGTTATATATCTCTCCGGGAGTACCTTTATGCAAAACCAGATCAATAGCATTACAATAGTCATCAATATATATCCAGTCCCTCAAATTCTGACCATCACCAAAAACGGGGACATCTTTTTCATTCAGAATATTACCAATAACTGTCGGAATAAGCTTTTCCGGAAATTGAAAGGGACCATATATATTAGTCGGTCTGATTATGTTAATATCCAGATTGTGTGCCCGATAAGCTGCCTGAACAAATAGATCTGCTGCTGCTTTACTTGCTGAGTAGGGATCACATGGTCTCATCGGAGTATTTTCGTTAACCTTTCCAGTGCCAAATCTTGTACTTCCGTAAACCTTGCTGGTTGAAACCTGCACAATTTTACCGGTCTTTGTAGTTCGTGCATTCAATAATATATTTTGTGTACCAATAACATTAGTTTGGATAAATATCCCAGGTTGATGAATATTACGGTCAATATATGATTGTGACGCTAAATGGATTATATAATCGGGCTTATACTCTTCAAAGACATATTGGACGTCTCTTTCTGAAGAGATGTCGCCATTTACAAACAGATAATTGGGATTATTATTCTCAGCACTTAATCTGCTTAGAGAGCCTGATTCGGTTAATTTATCAAAGTTAACTATCTGATAATGAGGATACTTTTTCAACAGATAGCGGACAAGATTAGAGCCGACAAAACCGGCACCACCGGTTACCAAAACTCGTTTATTATTTGTCATATATACTTAATTTCTCTCTTTAACTTTATAGCTTCTCGATAGCTTTCAAAGCACGTGGAGCTGTAGCAGGATTGACTCCATTCCCTGATATATACCCCTTAACAGGATTTCCAACAGGTTTTCGGTCATTGTCTTCCCTATAAAATTCAACCTTAATTTTTACTTCCTTCCCATCTTTTTCCAAGATGTCATTCCCTTCTTGATCTGTATCGAATGGATTATGATATAACCAACCCAGACCAATAGCGGCAATACCATTCTCTTCACTGACTCCGCGTCGTTCTGATTCTATAAAGAGTCGTTTATCCAATGGAATATTGGGAGAATTGATACTCGAAGTAACTGAACCCAATCGGACTCCATCCTTATAGATACCTCTGCCGGTTACGATCCCTTCAGAAATGAAGAGTACAAGCCGTTTATCAACTCGGTTTGATAAATCCCTATCTAAAGCCGATTTGCCGATAAAATCGGTTTTATGCATATCTATAGCCGCCTTAAAGAGGGGAGCATTAGTTGGTGTATGATATTTATCATATTCATGTCCGTAGAGAGGTAGCCCGAAGTTTCCGGCTGATATTCTATTTTCATCTCTGCCACCTAAACCTACTACCAAACCACCTAAAGGATATACAATCTCCACGATACGCTTAAACTCCTGTTCTGCAATAGCTTTAGGGAAATACATCTCCCATCCCCAGCGATTGGTATATCCGGTTCTGCTTAACAGGCAACGTTGATTTTGATACTCAAACTCGTTAAAAGTAAAGAAACTCATATTCTTTTCCGGGTTATGACGATTTCTTAATACCTCTTGCCCATATAATTGAGAAATAACTTTATAGGAATACATACCCTGAATGTCGATCTTTACTAATTGGTCGGAGATATCAGTAATATCAACCTCTTCCCCATCGTGCAGAAAAGAATAGATATAATCGGCATCAGAGACCATTACGACCTCTTTACCGTCAATAATAACCTGATCAGTAATATCATGCCCGGCATTGATCACGAGAATAAACTCATTATCTCCTAATCTCATTATGATCATATCATCTATTACTGTTCCATTAGGTGTTAGGAGCAAAGTATATTTACACTGTCCGACATTCATCTGCTCTATATCGGCAGGTAAAACTCTCTGCAGCAATTTAGCTGCATCTCTGCCCCGCACTCTGATCTGAGCCATGTGGTCTATATTGAAAACTGCTACTTTATTTACTGCTTGTGCCTCTTCCATTACTGATGTCAAAAAATTGACCGGCATAGCATATTGACCGAAATTATTCCTTTTGACCGGTTCATAAGAACGACCCAGTTTCTTTGCTAAAAAATCCTGATACCATTCCTCTACTTCAAACAAAGCTGTCTTACGCGGCTCTTTCGGGTAATCAAAACCAATCTTCGCCATATCCTACCTCTCTTTCTAGTTTTCACTCTTCTTCTCACCATATAAATGATAATGATTGGCATAATATTTAACTCTTATAAAAAGTCAACTAATTATCGATTATGAGAGTGACCTTGACATATGAGTATTTTTCAAAAACATATTCTTCAATAGAAATAAGGAGTAATTATGAAAATAGCACTCTCAGTATTTCCGATCTATCCTGAGATCCAACTGGCATTGAGCAAGATGAAAGATTGTATCATCAAAGCAGCAGATCATAATTGTGATTTGATCATATTTCCGGAAGCATGTCTAACCGGTCTTGGTATATCAGGTAATTTCATCGAAGACAAAGAAATCGGTTTGAGCTTAGATTCTTTAGAGATCAGATCAATTATTGACTGTGCACAAGAGTTCAAGATTCATATTGTTTTTGGTCTGATAGAGTTGATCAACAATTCTCTCTTTGATAGCGCTCTACTCATCGATGATCAGGGAGATATTTTGCTTCATTATCGCCGCATACATCGTGGCTGGACTTATCCTCATACCGATCCCAAAATATATCGTTGCGGAACAGAAGTTAAGTTTGCAGAAACCCGATTAGGAAAGATAACTCTTCTGATCTGTGGTGATTTAGGAGAGCCCTATATTGTGGATACTATTAGTAAATCAGATGCTGATTATATCATATATCCGTTTGCCAGAGCAATTAACACGCACTCTGAAATACACAGTTACTGGGATTTAGAGATGCAGGATTATTACTTAAAACACTGGCAAGAGCTTGGTAAATCTATTTTAGCTGTAAATGCCATTGATCTTGACATTCCTTCTCGAGACGAATTCTACTGTGGTGGTGCCTGGATTATTGATCCTTCAGGGAAAGTAATAGCTTCAAAACCAATCTTGGAAGAAGGACTTTTAATTCAGGAACTAGGATAATGAATACTCATAACGATTTTTACAAATTAGCAGAAATTTATGACATTGCCTTCGACTTCAGGGACATCAAAGCCGAGTGTGACTTTCTGGAAAATGTCTTTCAACAGGTTAACGGTAGAAAACCAAAAAGTGTACTGGAGTTAGCAGCTGGTCCTGACCGTCATATGTTGGAATTTAGTCATCGAGGGTTAAAAGAAGCTGCAATAGATCTATCGCCAGAGATGGTAGAATATGGCAAACAGCTATCTTTGCAAACAGGAATATATCTCAGATATGAATGTGCTAACATGGAGAAGTTTACTCTTGGTGAAAAATATGATCTGGCTGTCATACTGATGGATTCAACAGCTTATTTACTGGATAATGAAGCAGTCCTGAATCATTTAGCTTCAGTAGCTGACCACCTGACAGAAGATGGTCTCTATATCTTAGAAATGACACATCCACGTGACTGCTTTGGTATAGGGAGGTCAACCGTGGCAGAATGGACTTCAGAACGGAAAGGTATTCAGGTACACATTAAATGGGGAAAAGAAAATGATTTCTTTGACCCTATAGACCAGATCACTCAAGTAAATGTAGAGATAGAAATTGTATCTGAAGATAAATCTAAGAAATTGGTTTATTGTGCAAAACAGCGCTGTTTTACAGCAAATGAAATGCAGGCATTAGTCAAAGCTTCTGGAAGCTTTCAATGGATAGAAACCTATGGCTCTTTAGATATCAAAGTACCTTTTAATAATGACGAATCGGCTTGGAGAATGGTGCCCGTACTAAAGAAGTTTAGAAACTAATTTGCTTCTTCTAATCTCTGTTTATCATTAGAATCAAGTAGAATTTCTCAAGTATGTTTCCCAAACAATATGAGTAAAAAAAATGTCTTATAATTCTTCATCTCCCTAATTTATTCTGTAAATATCTGACAACTTCACCATCAATATTCCTAGCTGCTTCTGGTGTAACAATATGTGTACTTATCTTCTCTAATTCTGTTTCGGATTTAGCTTGCCTGTTTTACCAACTAGCCAGATTTGAAGAACCAATATCATTATTCCAAGCGGTGAGATCATTCTGATCAAATGGTCTCCATTGAAGCGTATTGAAAGTATTATCAACTATTACTCTAAACTTTTCTTGAGAACGATCATTTTTTATCATTGGGATCAGTAATTCAGACCAGCTATGATTTCCTGATGCGACTATTTTTCCCTCAAAATTCATTAAAGTGGTCAAAGCAATAAAAGCCATTTCTCTTTCACTGCACCAACCAAAAGAAGAAAAAGAACCTCCTCTCTCAGTATAATATTTAGGTTTTTCCAATACCAGGTCGCTCAGAAAGAGATAAGGGGTACGGTCTATATCGGCATAAGTCTGATAGTTCCCAAACTCAGGAGGTGGATTTGTGTTGCTTAATAACCGGTCATTCTCAACAAAATATACTCTGTGGCGTGGATTAGGATTAACCCAATGCCATAGATAAGGTATGTAAAAGATTTCTCCCCGTGAATAGTTTGCTGCAGTCTGAGTAGTAAAGAGATCGTGCAGAATACTTATAGTGAAATAGTTTTTTAAGTTCTGCGACTCTGCTGGATCAAGATCATTACCCTGGCAAATCAGATGATAATAACTGTTTTCAAGATGATAAAAACCTTCAAGATGATTATCGATCAAAGCAAGAAAGAAATCAGGTATAGCCAATGGTTCATATTCATAATTCTGCACGTGAAAATCTGCTTCCTGTCCACAGGAAACAGAAAAACTAAATATCACTATGATCAATAAAGAGTTGATCTTTTTCATATCATTCATAATCTTCTATTATTGGTGATCTTGCACAACGGAATCCATAAGCCCAGTAGGCATTATAAACCGGAAAGTGATAATCATCCCTTATCCATGAATGCATATGACCTGTGCAATCGTACCAACTACCATTACGATTTACAGGATAATTTCCGCAAAGTTCTTCACTGGTTATCCAGTCTTGTACCCAATTTCTGACATTTCCAGACATATCATAAACTCCATAAGGTGAAGGACTATCAACTGTATTTGGATTAATACCATTATAATACCCAACCGGAGTAGAACGGTTATCCCAAGGATCTCCGCTATCTCTGTAATTTGCTCTTGTACCATCGATTTCATTTCCCCAAGGGTAGATATATCCTCTGTTACCACGAGCCGCTTTTTCCCATTCAAGATTGTTGGGTAATCTTAAACCGTAATACTGAGCAAAATGTGAGGCACCAAACCAGGTAGTAAAGACGACCGGGTGGTCAAGATAACCATCTTGCTCGTATCCTGACGGTACAAATATTTTGAATTCACCTTCTGAATAGTAGATCTGACTAAAATCATAAGATAAGAACCATTCAAAATGTTCATAGAGGAGAGAATCTGATTCCTTCAATTCCTTTTGTCTATAATAACTATATTGTTCAACATCACCAAGATAATAAAATGCAACTTCACCACCCTTATGATAAGGATTTTTCTTTATCCTGGGATGATTACCATACACCGCATTTGATCTTTCATCTACCCAAATAATTTCTGCGGCAAGTGCCTGTCTCAAGTATGCCAGATATTGAGCGTTGGTTACCGGATATTTCATAATCTCATAGTCATAGTCTATGTTTTCAACGCTGGAATAATTCGATGTGTCCTTTGGTGGCCCATAAGTAAAATCACCAGCAGGAACAAGACACCATTCAAAGTCCGGCATATCTTCAGGCAGAGAAGAGACCGGTATCTTATATTCTTCCCATAGGGGTATCTTCTCTTTTTCCCATGAATTGAATATTATAAAGAATACTACGAATACAATTATAGCAATAAATATCATTCTTACTAACATAGATTTCCTCTTATTTCTTTTTTTGGATAGTACATCCAGAATTTCAGAGTCTCATGTATTGAACTATAACCCATAAAACTTCATTATCTGATGGGTGAAGCTATAATCCTGATCAACGATAGTAGCCACTGCGATATTCGAATTCGGGATAAGAGTCAACCCAATTAGTTGTTTTGGTTCGTCTATCGGTATAACCTGACAGCTGATAACACCTTCAGGAATAACTCGTTTATGCCTTATTGTGCCAAATAGGCTTTCATCAATCAAAAGATTCGCAATTCTTTTGTGACCCATTATAATAAGCCTATCCCGAATCAACAGAAAATCTTTTACATTCGGTCTTCTCATTAGTTGAAACAAGGTCGTAATATTATCAATATCCTGAGGAGTAATACCGATGCCAATTGATCCGCTCATATTCTGATTATCAGCATCTCTAACTAACCGGATGTCATTGTCGTTAAGACCTAACTCATCTTTTTCAGTTGAGGTGATCGTAAAACTTTTCTTCATTCTCTTCTTGTCATATATAGTAAGATGATCTGCTTTACCTGTATAATTACTAAAACTAGTGGATAACATTCCAATATATCTGTCATTCATTCTGGCTTGAAAGATCTGCTCATAGGGGCCATTTTCCTGCAATTCAATTACATTGGATAATCTTGCTTTCTGAGCCCCTTTTAGTTTATAAATCAACATATACTTCGGAAAGACAAGGTTATCTACAGCCATCAACTTGTGTCCTTCAACAAGAAAATCATCAACAGCTTTTCCTGATGACACAATATCGTCAGACATTTCCAAAGAAAACCATTCTCCAGTATTAATGCTATACTGAGCAATTGTCGGTCCGTACCCACCAAGAAACACCTTATCCTGATATAATGTGACAGTGTTTATCTCAAAATTATACGGTACAATCTCAATCTTGATAGTATTTTCTGATATACCGTAAATTGTTATCGCTTCCATTTCTATATCAACCACAACCGTATATTCTATACCATCGGTTGCATATAGTGAATACTCATCTATTGGATAAGTATCCAACTCAACTATTTCCGAATCAATGTAAGAATTTATCGAGATCGATTCCAAACTCTTTTGTAGCAGAAACTTATCAGCCACAATCTCTCTCTCTCTTTTAGTACAGCCAATGATCTGGCTGATGATTACAAACAACAACAATAAGATTAGCTTTAAAGTGAGGTTCTTCCTTAAACTACTCAAACACTTTGTTTTCATAAACTTTCCTCTCTATGCATTTTTTCTTAAACAAATTTCATGTATCTGATCAACCAAACACGTTTTTGAAGTAAGCAAGCAAGGTCGATGGTATAATATCGAGATAGATCGCTACTCTTCTGGTTATCTTTTTCTTTTCTGACAAATTGTTTTCTTCTTTGGCTTGGAGTTTTTGTGTAATAATAGGAAAAGGCTTAGTTATATCAAACCAGCATTCCGCAGTATAAGATGTAATTAAGTCGCTGCAGTTTTTTTCGATATTTACTAAATTGACCCGAAAAGACATCTTATCCTCATCATATTCAATATTTTTTTCTAACTCTTTTTTAGGAAATAAAACAACTTTCAGATATAAAACTTCATAAATCTTCCCGGTATCTGCAAAGATCATTTCGTCTTCTAATATGATTCTGATTATTTGATAAGTTTCTTTATCTCGTGCTGATTGCCATAATTCATTTTCATTTCTTAACTTGATGATCATATTTTGGATATTTAGTGTATCGATATCCTCTTTTAAAAAGACAAATGCATCTTCTTTACTGTAGCCCCAACCACCCTTTAATGATGAACCAGTAGAGAGGATATCGTAGAGGGTCTCAAGAGCAAATTTATCTCTGTTTAGTCGAATTGGATTAAAATCACTTATCATATTATGCTCTTGAGTTAATAATGAAAACCCACTTCTCAACCATACAACCTCTGCTTCTGTTCTGATCAACGAGAAAAACTTTTATTCAACAAAGTGAAATTGATAATCAACTGTCAATTTTTTTTCTACTCATACAATCTAAACAACTTTATCAATTGATAAGATGAATCTGCTCCTTGACGAAATGATACAACGTCTGAGCATGATTTTATTGACAACAATTCCAATCCTCATTAATGATTTTCAATAAGGAGTATCTAATAAAAGTGACTTTATTGCTACTATTGAAAATACTTTTAACTACCTTGATTACCAGCTTAATTTCTTCTGATAAAGGGACCTTATTAGTCTTCTATAAAGAAAGAGAACCCTCAATCAAGGTTTTGGAAAGAGTTAATAAAATGTTAGAAGACTTCGAAGATCAATACAGCATAGAATATCTGATCATCGATGATGAAAGCAGCAGTGATAAAATCACTACATTAGGTTTACCAACTACACATTTTCCTTTTGCCGTAGTGATCAATGGAAAATATACTGCCCAAATAGATGAGCGTATTGTTTCTTTTATCCATTTTCCGTTATTCATGAAGGGTATCGGACGACATGAGGGAAATTGGTCAATAGATGATCTCAGAAGAGTTCTCGAAGACCATTCTCTCTTGGCAGATGAGAATATATTACCTGTTTTAAATGTCGACGAAGAAACTACAACTTGCGAAGATGAAGAATAAGATGAAAAAAATTTAATCCAATGAGAGGTGTATATGAAAAGACTCATTGTAATCGTATTTTTTTTACTGTTGTTGACTGTAATTTATTCTCAATGGAGTGAGCAGACTTCTGATCCTTTACTAATTGCGGGTGGAACTGGAGAACAGGTTATACCCAAAGTTAGTATAACTGATGATGGGAATATTTATATCAGCCGATTTGATAATGCATCGGGAAATTATGATGTTTGGTTGCAAAAGCTTGATCCATTAGGATTTCATCTTTGGGATGAGAGCGGAGTACTGGTAAGTGATCATCCAGCTATGAGCTGGCTGACTGACTATGACATGGATGTTGATCCAGATGGTAATGCAGTGATAACTTTTCAGGACATACGCAATGTTACCAATAACATCTATGCTTATAAGATAAGTCCTAACGGAGAACTCTTATGGACTGCAGGCGGAGTTGCACTCACCAATGATACTGATATAGACATCATGAATGCCTCGCCTACTGTCTTATGCACTAATGATGGCAGCAGTTATATCGCTTGGCAAAGAGTTGCTGAACGAACTTCGCTTCACTTGAACCGGCTAAGTCCGGAGGGAGCAAAGCTTTGGGGTGAGGACGGGGTTGTGTTACAATCTCCGGAGACCTCTATCAATTGGCCTCAATTATTAGAAACCGATGATGGTATACTGCTTAAATATTATATTGATATAGGTCCATTTTGGGCACCTACAAGGTTTATGTATATTGCTAAATTTGATCAAGATGGTACAACTGAGTGGACAACAGCTATAACAACTGCTGGAGGTATCACGGCATGGACACAGATCCTCTCATTCCAGCCGGATGGTACTGGTGGAGCTGTCATTGCCTGGCATGATGACCGTAACAGTGATATGGTCAATGAGGTCTATGTACAACGAGTGACTGTTAATGGAGCCCTAACGATGCCTACAGACGGAGCTCTCATATCAACAGACATGCAAAACCAGCAATATTACCCAAAAATTGCTGTTGATCAGGTTAATCAGCATATTTTTGCTTTCTATAAACAGACCAATAGTAGCCAGACTCAGGACGGTATGAATGGTCAACTCCTTGATTTTGCAGGAAATCGTCTCTGGGGTGATACAGGGATGGTAATAATTCCCTTGAGTAGTTATGTCGCCTCTCCGATAGATGCCTTCACAACTCAGCAGGGAGCCATAGTCATCTATGAAGAAGGCAATGTACCCAACAATGATCAATCAATGCAAATAAAAGCAGCTGCTTTTGATTATCAGGGCAACTATCTCTGGAACGACGGTTATCTTGATCTAGTGACGACTAATACTCCAAAAGTACATCCTGCCGTAAATAATCATCCTGAAGGTTGGTTTGTACTCTCTTGGGAAGAGGATTATGATCTTTACGCTACCAGATTGAACAGTAATGGTACTATAGCCATGTACTATCCAGCACCACATGATCTTTCTGCTCTTGCTATAGAACCGGATAGCATTGATTTGAATTGGACATTTGCCTATCATTCCTATCCACCGGAGACATATCAGATATTTATGAACGATCAATTAGAAGTTTTTGTGGATTATGGAGTGACTTCCTATCTCTTTTCAGATCTAACTCCGGGAACTTATGAGTTCTATCTTGTTGCTAACTACCCTGAAAGTGTTGATTCAGCACCTTCTGAAACAGTTTCGGCAACCATATCCGGAACCTCTGTTGATGATATTATCCGGCCAATGGCATCTTTACTGATCCATCCCAATCCTATACATTCTACAGCCACTATTCGTTATAACCTTAATCAACCAGTTTCGACAGTCGAGATCAGTATTATAAATATCAAAGGACAGTTGGTTTATAGGACGGTCATGTTCCCGAATAGCAATGATTGGAACGAGTTCAATCTGGACTTTAATAACCTTGACGGAAACAGGATCGCCAGCGGTATTTACTTCTTGAAAATGAAAACCGGAGAGGATCTGATCCGCAGGAAGATCATCATTTTAAGATAATATTGAACAGACATGAATTATTAGTAGGGGCGATTAATGAATCGCCCCTACAGCACTTTCTTTAATATCATCATAAGCAAATCAAACTCCCCGATAAATCTATTGACAGATAGTTCATCATGTTAAGGATATTCCGATATCATTTCCTGATCATGGGAGTAATTAATGAGTGAACAGATAAATATCTTTAACGAACGCAAATTGCCGCAAGAACATATCCCTCTCGCTGAAAAATGCCGTCCCCAAAAGCTTGATGAGATCATTGGACAGGAGAAGCTCCTCTCTGAAGATTCTCTACTCCGCAAGATGCTCAGCTCCGGCAAATTATCCTCCTTTATCCTCTGGGGTCCTCCGGGAAGCGGAAAGACCACAATTGCCAAACTTATCTCGCAGATGCAGAATTATAATTTTATCCCCTTCAGTGCCGTTCTAACCAGCATCAAAGAGGTCAAAGGGGTCATGAAAGATGCCGAAAATTCTCTCCTCTTCTCAGAAAAACCGACAGTGATCTTTATTGACGAGATCCACCGCTTTAACAAAGCCCAACAAGATGCCTTTCTGCCCTATATCGAGAAGGGTGCCATCATTTTAATCGGTGCTACCACTGAAAACCCCTCTTTCGAGATCATCCCTGCTCTTCTCTCCCGTTGTCATGTTTTGGTATTAGAGCAGTTGAAAGATGATCATATCCGGACAATAATCCACAAGGCACTCAAGATCTATAATCCACATAAGATAGTTTTCAAAGAAGATATTATTGATTTTCTCGTCTCCCAGAGCGGAGGTGATGCCCGTAAAGCTCTCAATAATCTGGAAGTCGTATTGACCTATCATAAAACGGATGACGATCTGACCGTAGAGCAGATGAAGAAGATCTTGGCGAGTAAAACCCTGCTTTACGATAAGAGCCGTGACGAGCATTTCAACCACATTTCCGCACTGCATAAATCACTTAGAGCAAGTGACCCGCAGGCAGGATTGTACTGGCTCGCTCGCATGCTGGAGGCAGGAGAAAACCCTCTCTATATCGTGAGAAGACTGGTTAGGTTCGCTTCAGAAGATGTTGGTCTTGCCGATCCAAATGCGCTTGTGCAGGCAATAGCCGTGAAAGATGCCGTTCATTTTATTGGAATGCCGGAAGCGAATAACGCCATAGCTCAATTGGTCGTTTATTTAGCTACTGCTCCGAAAAGTAACGCACTCTATACCGCCTATGCCGCAGCAGCAGAAGATGCTCATAAAACCGGTCATCTCCCTGTTCCTCTCCAGATCAGAAACGCTCCAACAGAGTTGATGAAAGATCTCGAATACGGCAAGGATTATAAGTATGCCCATGAATTTGAATATCATTTTGCCTATATGAAGTGTTTCCCGGAAACGATGCGGGAAAAGATCTATTACATGCCCACAGATTTTGGGTTCGAAAAAGAGATCAAGAAACGGCTCGACTGGTGGGAAAAACTCAAAAACAAGCAGAAGAACGAAGAGGATAAAAGTAAATAATGAAAGATGTTATAGATCAACAGCTAATAATTATAAATAGGAAAGAAGGATGAATCTGATGCGTAAAACTAAGATAATATGCACGATAGGACCTGCTACAAAGAGCAAAGAAACTATTATCTCATTGATTGAAAAAGGGATGGATGTCGCTCGTTTGAACTTTTCGCACGGTTCGGAGGCAGAGCACTTCGAGCTGATCAATAATATCAGGAAAGCTGCTGCCTCATTAAAACAAAATGTTCCTATCATTGGTGACCTCGGTGGACCTAAGGTGCGGATCGGAGACCTTTTAAATCCGGTTAACTTGGGAAAAGATGAAATAGTCATTCTATCCTATGAAACCTCACCCTCATCGGATTACAAAACATTGAGGATCAATTATGATAAACTTCATGAGGATGTTAAGATCGGTGATAAGATATTGATAGATGACGGTCTGATCGAACTCATTACTATCAACAAATCCGGATCCGAGATTTACTGCAAAGTTAATGTCGGTGGCTTAGTTCGTTCCCGAAAAGGGGTTAACTTTCCAGACTCTCCCTTGAGTACACCATCCTTGACGGAGAAAGATAAAGAGGATATCGAATTCGCTCTGAAAAATGAACTAGATTTTCTGGCACTCTCTTTTGTCCGTAACAGCAATGATATTATTCAGTTGAGGCAATATTTAGCAGATAGAAAGAGCGATATTCCGCTAATAGCCAAGATCGAAAAACCTCAGGCAATCCAAGATATCGAGCAGATCATCAAAAGCTCCGATGCAATCATGATCGCTCGTGGTGATCTGGGTGTTGAGATGAGTGCCTATGAAGTCCCCATCCTGCAAAAAGAGATCATCAGCAAATGCCTGAGTTACAACGTTCCAGTGATCACAGCTACCCAAATGCTCGAATCAATGATCTCTAATCCTTGTGCCACACGAGCCGAGGTTAGTGATGTTGCCAATGCAGTATTTGACGGAACCGATGCGGTTATGCTGAGTGGTGAGACCTCTATCGGCTCACATCCGGTAACTGCTGTCAATGTAATGCATTCGATCCTATCCAGGGCTGAACAGACAGATTACATTGATCCCATATTTCACCATGACAGTTCAACAATTACCAAAACTCAGTTTGCAGTTGATCTTTCCAAAGCTGCCTGTAGTATCGCCCAAGACACTAAAGCAGCTGTGATAATAGCCATGACTAAGTCAGGTAGAACTGCCCGTTTTCTTTCCAAATACAGAACTAAAATACCTATTCTCGCTTTTACCCCTCATCAAGAGACAATAACAAAACTGAAACTCAGTTGGGGTGTAGAAACGGTCTTGTTGGATTTTTCAGGTAATACAGACGAAACTTTGGCTCACGCCAAAGAATACGCCTTAAATAATGGTTTGATCGAGAAAGAGGATATAATAGTATTCGTCACCGGCAGACCGATCAGTGAAACTAATGAGATCAACATGATCAAGTTGGAGAAAGTTTAGTTTTCTTATATCAATCAGATAACTATTAGATATGCAGATATATCTTTAATAGAACTCAAAAAAGTATCGCACTTTAATCATTGATCTATATACATTTATCCTTTCTATTACCCTTAGGGAGGTCTATAGTCGGAACCCAGCCGACTATAGACTTCCCTAGTACTTCCCGATAGATCCTCAATATCTATCCATAGAGAATTCGCGGGTGGCGAGGTTGGAGATAAAGGCGCGGTCGTGAGAGACGAAGACCACTGTACCGGAATACTCATTGAGTGCCTCTTCCAGCATTTTCCTGGTATTGATATCTAAATGATTGGTCGGCTCATCCAATAGAAGTAGATTATAATCGGCAGTGAGGAGTTTAACCAATTGAGTTTTAGTCTTTTCACCCCAGGAGAGAGAGGCAATCTGCCTGTTAACAATATCTCCGGAAAGTCCGAGACAGCCGAAGAAATTGCGAATCTCGTGCTCTTCCTTATTTTTACTTTTAGTATATTCAAGTGAAGTTAATTCTTGAGGTAAATTGTTCAGGTTCTGATCAAACCAGGCACATTTCACTCTTTCACCCCAAAGCACTTCACCCTGATAATCTTGGTCTAACTGGGCTATTACCCTCATCAGAGTAGTCTTTCCGCTCCCGTTCTTGCCCGATAGCCAGATCTTTTCACCATTTTTGGCATGGAAATAGAGATCTTGAAAGACCATATTCTGATCGTATTTTTTAGTTAACTTCTGACAGGTTACAATTATCATCGGAGCAGACGATGAATTGGAGAATTTTATAGTCCTTTTCTTCTCTATCCAAGGTTTTTCTACTGCATATCTCTTTTGCAGCATTTCGATCCTCTTTTCGATATTGACTGCCTGTTGATGCATAGTTCTAACCGGATTAAAAATCGATTCAAAAACCTTACCACCCCCCTCTCCTTTAGTATCCGGTTGGAAGGACCGTGCCCAGTCCCTTCTCTTACGTGCTGCTGTATGAAGTTTTGCGATGAGTTTTTGACGTTCCTGATACTGTACTGACTGATGTGCCTGTGCATTTTCGTTATCGGTAACGAAAGTATCATAATTTCCACCTCTGATAGTAGCAGATCCTCTTTTCAACTCTATTATCTTGGTGGCTGTCTGATTGATAAAGACCCGATCGTGAGAAACATATAAAATCGCCCCCGGAAATTTACAGAGCCACTCTTCCAGCCAGAGCATGTTTTCCAGATCAAGATGATTGGTCGGTTCATCTAAGATCAAGATATCAGGGTCGTTAACGAGCAGTTTACCAAGTTGTAATCTGGTCTTTTCCCCTTCAGAGATCTCCTGACAGTTAGTATCGGCATATTTAGCTAAATCGAGATCGGCTAAAATCGACGTTATTTTCGTTTCATAGTCGTTGATATGCAATCGATTATATTCCTCCCAGAGACCGGCTAATTTAACCCCTTCCTTGTCATTTAAACTATTCTTCTGAGAATAGATAGTTAGCTCTCGTATTATTTCATAAAAATCGTTATTAGTAGCTAATAACTCATTATGGACTGTCAAATCAGAAAGAAGGGACATATCCTGAGGAAGATAACCTATACGTGGCTTTTTCTTAGGATAATTGATTTCACCTTGAAAATCTGACAATTCGCCCATAATGATCTTTAGGATGGTTGTTTTCCCTTCGCCATTGTTACCAATCAATGCTATCCTTTCATTAGGTGCGATATCAAAAGTGATATTGGAAAAGACCGGCTGATATTGACCTTCGTATGTGTATGATATGTTGCTCAAATGTATAAACTGCATAATTTTACCTCTTCAGTTAGGATTTTAAAAAATGCAGTAACAACTGAGCAGATAGGGAAAAAGAGTAGAAAGAGCCTAACGTAACCCAGTCATTACTAGTTGTGAATGACTATGAACATCGCTTTGACTCCTATATTAATTTTGGAGCTATTTATGACTTAAGAATTGATTCGTCAAGGAAATTCGAAAATTGAATCAAAAAAGCATTTTCTGCAATATTTACTAAAGTCTATGTTTCAGCCCTAAGAATTTCACTGAGAAGACATGATTATAATATATATGGCAGAAACCGTTCAAAACTCTTGACAATATCCTTGAGAAAAAATTGTTTTAATGGATTAAGAAACTACAAAGAGTGTAATAAATATATGAAATACAACCTTTTGGCACATTTAACTATTGGTCAAACACCTATAATCAAGGAGGTTTAATGTTCTTATTCAGTCTATCGGATTTCTTTACCAATGATATTGCCATTGATCTCGGTACTGCCAATACCTTAGTTTACCGTAAAGGTGGTGGTATTGTAATAGACGAACCTTCTGTCGTAGCAGTTTCTAATGAAACAAGAAAAATAATTGCTATCGGAGAACCGGCAAAAGAGATGCTGGGAAAGAATCCGGATGAAGTAAGAGTTATTAAACCGCTAAAAGATGGAGTTATAGCAGATTTTCAGATCACTGAGTTGATGTTAAAAAATCTCATACTGCGTGCCCAAAAGAAAAGATTATTGATCAAACCAAGAGTAATCGTATCGGTACCTTCAGGGATTACCGAAGTAGAAAAGAGAGCTGTCCGTGATAGTGTTTTACATGCCGGGGCAAGAGAAGTACACCTTGTATCTGAACCGATAGCAGCAGCAATCGGAGCCGATCTACCGATTGAGAAACCGTTTGGTAATTTGGTAATGGATATTGGTGGCGGGACCAGTGAGATAGCAGTTATCTCATTATCACATATCGTAATACACAACTCAATCCGAGTCGGCGGTGATAAGATGGATACTGATATTATCAATTATCTGCGAAAGAAAAATAACCTTTTTGTCGGCTTACAAACAGCCGAAAGAATCAAGATCGAGATAGGATCTGCTTATCCTTTGGAAGAAGAACTCACCATGGATGTAAGCGGAAGAGATATAATTACAGGTTATCCCATAACGATAAAGATATCATCCGAAGATATCAGAGAAGCAATCTCTGAGACCGTAGCTACTATGATCGATGCTGTCAAGAGACTATTTGAGAAAACAGCACCCGAACTATCAGCCGACATAGCAATGAGAGGTATAATCCTAACCGGTGGCGGAGCAAAGTTACGTGGTTTGGATCGCAAAATAATGGAGGCAGTAGATTTACCGGTACATGTAGTAGATGACCCTCTGACTTGTGTTGTCAAAGGTAGCGGAATGATTCTGGATAATCTGGAAAGATATCGCAATGTCTTGATCAAAAAAATTGATGAGTAATGCGCCTTAGCCGTGACAAGCTGATCTGGTTAGCTTATCTTCTGATAAGTCTTGTTCTATTTTTTGGGAATCCTCAACAACGTATAAAAAAAGCAGATTTTTTGCTCAATTATACCTTCTTACCACTCAATTCTTCTATCAAATGGATCACTAAAATAGTTACAACAGAAAGAGACAATCAGCGTCTCAAAACTCTACTGGCTGCAAAAGAACAAGAATTGAGAGAAACTACAGAATTGCTCCATATTCATGACAGTATAGCAGAACTTCAAAGAAGTTTAAACTGGAGACCATCACAAGCCGATAGTTTGATCATCTCTACCATCATTAGTCATATCGGTAACAGAGATTCCAGAACCCTCCTCATTGATAAAGGAAGAGGTCATGAGATCAAAGTTAATATGCCTGTTATTACTTCTCATGGTATTGTTGGAAAGATTCTAAGTGTGGCTAATTATCATGCAATAGTTTTACCAATCACTAATCCATTGTTCAAACTTGGTGTAATCACCGAAAAATCAAATATCCATGGAACATTAGAAGCAGATTTAGACGGTAAGATTTTTATGACTAAGATCCGTTCCGGCGCTCAGATCAATGTTGGAGATGTTGTGATTACATCCAGTTACTCGACTATTTTCCCTAGAGGGTATAAGGTAGGTACTGTCTCCAGATTGATCAAAGACCCTCAAGAAGTTAGTATGAAAGCAGAGATCGAGCCCTTTAATGATATTGATACGCTTGAACATGTAATTATTCTTTTATATAATAAGGATATACCTGATGAGTTGTAAAACAGATATTGATAATCCCTTCAGCTTTAGAGAAAAAAGCTATTTACGAATTCCTATACAGACACGGATTTTGGCTACCGGTGACGATATGTTAGAGATAGTTAGAGAATATACTAAAGGGGTGATCGAAAAGGACGATATCATTGTGATCAGTGAAAGCCCTCTGGCAATAACTCAGGGAAGAGCAATACCAGTTGAAGAGATCAAGGTAGGATTGCTAGCATCAATTCTATGGCGTTTTGTAGGAAAAGTGAGATATGGAATTGGACTCCGTTCTCCTACCAGTATGCAATGTGCTATCGAAGAGACAGGACATTTGAGAATCCTTTTGGCAGCAATTGTCTCCTTCTTTGGTAAACTGATTGGCAGAAAAGGGGATTTTTATCGTATTGCTGGCATGCAGGCAGCATTGGTTGATGCAGCACATACATCACCTGTCCCTCCTTATAACTCTTGTGTGATCAAGGGACCTAAAGACCCTGCTGGAGTAGCAAAAAGAATTAAGAATGAATTGGGTTACGAGACAGCTATCATGGATATCAATGATATTGGTGGTTCTTGGGTTATTGGCTGTAGTGAGGGGATAGAAAAAAAGACTTTAGAGACTATCATGCTCGACAATCCTCAGGGACAAGGAGCTGAACTTACCCCTATATGTCTGGTTCGTCTTATTGATGATCCGGCTGTTATAAATAAGGAGAATAATGAGAATAGTTAAATATTCCTTGGGTGCTCTTTTTGTTCTCTATTTCCAGTTACTGATTGCCAGTAATTTATCGATCATGGGTATCGTACCATTCTTTCTTCTTCCCTTTGTTGTCTTTATCAGCATGAATCTTAAACTGATTGAATCCTCTACAATTACCTTTATTTTAGCTTTAGCAAATGACCTTTATACTCCTCATTTGTTAGGTATAAATGTTTTTATCTTGCTGATCATCTGTTTTTTAGTTACCAAATATCACGCTTCTGTAAATAAAGATAAATTCGGACCGGTCGCAATTAGTCTCTTGCTGATAAATCTATTATATTTACTTCCTTTACTTCCAGTGAAAGCTGAACTATATGGCTATGAGACAAAACTTCTCCGTGATTTTTTTATCGGAATAGTTTATAATAGCATTATAACTTTCTTGGCGATCATGATTTTCAATGTAATACAAAAATTAAGGGTAGTTATCGATGTTTAATGGTAATAGAATACAAGCACTAACTTACATTTTTTTAGCACCATTCTTGATATTGGTCTTCTTTCTCTTTCGCTTTCAACTTGTAGAGGGAGAAACTTATCAGAAATATGCAGAACACAATTCTATCCGTGTACAGACTATTTTCCCTACCAGAGGAGAGATATATGATAGACATTTCCGCCCAATCGCAATAAATGAACCTTCCCATAATCTCTATATACTACCGGCAAAGTTGACAAACCTTTCAGAGACTGCAAAATTTATCAACCAGCACCTACCAATACCAGAAGAAGAGATCAAGGAGTTGATATTTCAAAGCCGCTTTCGGGCTTATCAAGAATTGATCATCTATCGGAATGTTGATTTTCAAAAAGTTGTTGAAATGTCAGAGCAACTCAATAATTATCCCTCACTTTTCTTCAAGACCGAGCATGTTAGAAACTATTCGATCAATAATCATTTTTCAGGATATATAAGCAAAATTAATCGAACAGAGTTTGAAAATTACAGGGCACAATTTCCTTATTCAGGTTACACCATAAACTGCCAGATCGGAAAAACCGGTATTGAAAGAGAATATGAGACGGTTTTAAGAGGAAAACCAGGAAGAAGATTGATCCAAGTAGATTCCTCAGGAAAGCTTTTTAAAGAAAATCCTGCCGATGAAGAGAAAAATCAGGTTCAACATGGTAAAGATATACTACTGACAATCGATTTACAACTTCAGAATTACATTGAGTCAGTTTTCCCAAAAGGTTATAATGGTGCTGTTTTAGTGCTCGATACCGAAACGGGTGGTATTCTTTCTTACGTTAGCCGTCCTGTTTTTGACCTTAATATGTTTTCCAGAACATTGAGTAGAGATTATTGGGATAACTTGGTTACTGACCCTTCTTTTCCGCTAATGGATAGAGTTACTATGGCAACCTATCCACCCGCATCACTCTTTAAAATAATGATGACAGGAACCGTTTTAGATAACAATATTATAAGCCCGGAAACAAAGCTGGCGTATTGTACGGGAAGTTATCAATATGGAAATAGAGTTTATCGTTGCTGGAATCCACACGGACATGGTAGTTTAAACCTTTCTGACGCTATTAAGCATTCCTGCAATGTCTATTTCTTTGACCTATCAATGAGAGTCGAACTTCCTCTTATAGAAAACTTTGTTAAAAACAACTATCTCCTGGATAGAACTGGTATTGATCTACCAACTGAACGAACCGGCTTTTTCCCCTCAGAGGAATGGTATATTGAAAGGCTGGGCAGTAAAGTCCTGATCACAGGGCATAAGATTAATCTCTCTATTGGTCAAGGTGAAGTATTGTTAACACCTATAGAGATCGGTGCTTTTTATAACGCTATTGCTAATAATGGAGAATGGACGCAACCACATCTCTTTTCAAGATTTATTAGCCCCGATAAGAACAATGAAGTGTATAATAAACCCAAAAGCACTAAAAGATTGGATATTACTCCTTCAACACTCTCCTTCATTCAAAACAGTCTTTACAGAGCAGTAAATGAAACTGGTGGTACCGGATTGGGTGCTCGAGTACAAGGAGCTAAAGTTTATGGGAAAACAGGTACAGCACAAAATCCTGCAGGCAGAAATCCGCATACTTGGTTTGCCGGCTATGCTGGCTGGGATAAACCAGAAATTACTATCGTTGTACTCTTCGAAAACTATCCTGGAACAGGTGGTGGAGTAGCTGCTCCCTTTGCTGGCCAGATCATTAAGTTTTATCAAGATAATGTGCGCCAACTGAATGGAACAATAGCTTCTAATTATTGAAATAAATAAGAAAATGTTATTGTTGAAAACATTAAAGAAAAGACTCCGCCATTTTGACTGGTGGCTCTTTGCCTGTATGATAGTTCTCATGATTATCGGTGTTATTGCTATTTATTCAGCACTGACAAGTCGTATTGGTGAAGACAGTCATACACAGAGTGAATACATCAGACAGATTGTCTGGATCGTTGTAGCTCTGATCATTTTCGTTTTGGTAATAGCGATCCCATATCCCGTCTTTGAACTGATGATCTTACCGGCATATTTTTTTAGCCTAGCACTCCTCTTACTAGTTTTGACAATGCCCCAGATCAAAGGAGCTACAAGATGGATCATGCTTGGACCTTTCCAATTACAACCAGCAGAGTTTACTAAAATTACCACCATATTACTCTTAGCAAAAGAATTGTCAAAACCATATATTACAGACATGCAGATTCTAATAAAAGTCGTAATCATCGGATTACCACCAATTTTACTACTCTTACTCCAACCGGATTTGGGCTCTGCCGTTATTTTTGGAGCTATAGTCTTTGGTATTCTCGCTTTTTCTGATTTATCTGACTATTGGCTTATCCTCTCTGTCAGCCCCTTCATTGCTATAGTAACATCTTTTTATTTTCCAGCATTTATTATCTTTATGTTAATATTGCTCTTTGTCCTTTATAAATATAACCTCTCTTGGATCGCCTTAGGTTTTACAGCTGTTATAAATACTTTTATCTTCTTTTTAGTACCTTTTTTGTGGAATGGTCTCAAAGAATATCAACAAAATCGGATATTATCGTTTCTCGATCCAACTCGAGACCCTTTAGGTGCAGGTTATCAAGCAATCCAATCTCGAATTGCTATAGGTAACGGTATGTTCTGGGGAAGAGGATTTTTAGAAGGAACACAAAAAAATCTTAATTTTCTGCCGGAAAGACATACTGATTTTATCTTCTCTGTAATAGCTGAAGAATTTGGTTTTGTAGGTTCTATGCTGATTATAATGATCTTTTACTTCTTTATCTATCGACTGATTAGAAGCCTTAAATCAATTACCGATAAAGAACAAAGATTAGCAATTGTAGGAATCATTACTCTTTTTACCTCACAAGCTGTTGTTAATATCGCGATTAATCTAGGTGTGTTCCCTACAACAGGTCTCCCTCTCCCCTTTATTAGTTACGGTGGATCAAGTCTGCTGGCTAATACTATTGCAGTGGCAATAATCATGAAATTCTTAACAGAAAAGAGTTTTGTGCGTTGATTATTGAAAAGGAATTAGTGAGATAAAATGAGACGGGTGATGCTTTTTCTATTATCTTTAATAATACTGATCATAGCTGCTGTATCAATCTATAAAAATTACTCCCGTAAAGAGATACAAGTGAGAATAATCAATCTCATCTCGAACAAGCAAAACTTAAGTTTCACGATCAATGATTTTACTGTTCCTTATGATATTGCTTATGGAACGAGTAGCGAGTATTTTTCTCTCAGTAATAGAGAGGTATCATTAAATCTTTTTGTGCAAGAAGGATCTGATAACGAACTGATCAATACCGATATCACACTGTCTGGCGATTGCTTCAACACTGTTATTCTCTACAATGATGAGGAGAAATTAGATTATTTATATTTAACTTCACCCAAAGTCACTAATAAACAGCAAACAGCTATACGTTACTTACCTGTTCCGACTTTGATAGAAGACATAGAGGTTTCTCTTAGCAAAGATGATTATCATTTTACATTCTCAACTGAAGAAGCAGATATCACAAGTTATCAGACCCTCCCGGAAGGTTTTTACACTATCAGTATCGTTAAAGCTGAAATAGAATCAATTTACACAGCATTTCTGGAAAATAATGAGCTATATACCCTTGTTATTCTCCAAAGTAATGAATATCCCTACAATATCATAAGGATTTTTATCGATAATTATCCCGGTGATCAGTTTATTACCCCAATTAAGAATCGTTACTCAATATAGATCCTTACTCTGGTAACTCCGCCGTCATCTTCTTCTATGTCGGCATTGAAAATATCTCCAATCTCACCTTTGCTGGCAAGTTTGAGAAGTTCATCCCAATCAAGACCGGAAAGATCAATATCAGTATTGTTGATCTTAGCACTGAGATTCTGCTTATCTTTTGGTATGAATTTAATACCCAATTTGATCAGCATGATTGGTATTGAAACATTGACCTTTGGCTTAGTTTCATCGTTCTTATAAACAAGGATCTTCAGAAACCGACCTGCTGATTTGCTTTCTTCAACCTGTTTCTCGTTGATCGCAGATAATAGATTCATCGCTTCTTCTGAAGTTATCTTTTTTTCTGCTAACATTTCCAAGATTTTTCTCTTATCATCCATTATTATTCCTCCTTAAGTGTATTTAATAGCTTTTCCGCTTCTTCTGTTGTTATTGTACCTTTCTCAACCATTTTTAAGATTCTCTCTTCCAATTCACGATAATTTTCTTGAGCTGATTCACTATGCGTTTCTTCACTTTCGTTAGTGCTCTCATCTTCATCTTCCTCTAGTTTCATATCATTGAAAAATGAGTAAAATTTATGACGAAACTTATCCGGGATATCTTCCATCTTCCAACCCTTGTCTTTCATCTTTTTCATGATCTTCAGACGTATCTTATCACCCATAAGGTCTCCCATATTTTCAAACATATCCGACATCTCATGCTTCATATGCTCGAATCCATGCTTATGCCCAAAATGGTGGAATTTGAAACCGAAATTACCAGGTTTATCATCTAACAGATCGATCGAACCGTTTACATTTTCCAGTATGATATCAACTTTTCCAACTCCTCTTACCATTTTGATGGTTTTGGAACCATTATCTCGTTCAGTTTCATAATTATTCTGTAAACCGATATGAAATCTACCGTTTTCATTCTTTGCTTTCAAATTCAAGGATAGTTTGTTGGGTATGATAAGATGGATCTTGCCATTAACATTTTTCATAATGAATTTCCCCTTATCTAACATAGGAAGATGATAGAAAATACTTCCGTTTTCAGATTCTATTTCTACCTGACTGAAAAGAGATTTCAATACTTTAAAATGCCCATTCTCTGTTTCTCCTTTCAATAAACCACTTCCTTCTATTACGTTTATTGAGCCATTTTCATTCTCGATATCAAGCTCTCCTGAAAACCCTTTTATCTTTATTAGCCCATTTTCGTTCTCGATATCTAATAAACCTTTACATTCTAAAACACTTATTGCTCCATTTTCGTTCTCTATTTTGATCTTGCTATTAAGTCCTTTGATCTCTACCGATCCATTCTCATTTTCAAGCTTTAGTTCGCGTAAATCAGGAAGTCCGATCAATAAAAGTGCTTCAGAAAAAGATCGGTCACTTTTAAAACTCCGTTCTTCTATCTTTAGGACATTATCCTTTTCATTATAATAGATAGCAAATAAGTCTTCAGCTTGTAGAGTATCTCCCTTGTAATCACAATTATACTTGATAGAAACTGTGTTATCATCACCTCTGAATGCCTTAACTGCAAAAAGAGAAGTTTCGATATTCACTTTCAAACCCTCTTTGACTTGTAGTGTTTTGTCATAATTCAACATAATCTAATCCCTCTTCTTTTTGATTTTGTTTATGGCTTCCTCTACGGAGATGTTTCCCTCTTCGATTTCGTCGAGTAGTCCCAATAAATCTTGATCAGCTCTGCTTGAACCTCCTAGTACATTTATTACCTCAGAAAGCCGATTCTTTACTGTCGGATAGGATATCCCTAACCTCTTTTCTACCACTTTAATATTCCCCTGACTCAATAAAAAAACTTTCACGAACTCTTGCTGACTTAAGCTGAGTGAAGCCAGTTCGCTCTGATTGAATTTTCCCCTGATAACTATATCACAATCAGGACAATGAAACTCCCTAATAACTAAGTCAGTATTACATACCGGACATTTTTTTAACCTCTTGATCATATAACCTCCTTGCTCATCTGCACCAAAAAAAATCTAACCTCAATATATGTCAAGTAATAATTAAGATTATTTACTCTTTACTTAATAATATTAAGCTAATCATTAATATATATCAATAAGCAAGCATTGATTTTTGAGGTTGACATTAGTATGAAGGAAAATAGTTTATCTTTCAGAGGTAATAATGGATAATCAACGGTATTTAACTGAAATACTCCGTTACTATGATAATGCATATCATCTTGAGACAGATATAGTGATCAAGGAGCTCTCTCTAAGTCTAATAATTAATGGGTATAGATTTACTACTCTTGCCTGTTTAGATAATCAACTAAAAGAACTTGGTATTGGTTTCTTATTCTCGGAAGGATTATTGACTAAAGCTTCCGATATCAAAGAAGTCAACTTGTGTGACAAACGAACCCGTTTAGAGATAGATACCAACATCAAAACCAGAGACTTGGAAAAATATCTCAGTAAAATGGAACAGACTACGGGCTGTGGAGGTGGCATATCAGGAGAGCTATCTTCTAATGATAAGAGACCATTTCAAAAAATATCCTTAGACCTCTCCCTCATTCCTGACCTGATGTTCAATTTTCAACAACAATCGATATTATTCAAAGAGACCGGTGGAGTACATAGTGCAGCTTTAGGAATCAAGGATAATCTTGTCTTCTTTGCTGAAGATATTGGGCGTCACAATGCTGTTGATAAAGTAATTGGAGCAGCTATGTTCAACAATAAGAATATGAGTGACTATTACCTTTTGATCAGTGGCAGGATATCATCAGAAATAGTTCGCAAAGTTATCCGCCTTAGAATCCCTCTAATTATCTCTCAAGCAGCTCCTACTTCAAAAGCGATATCATTAGCGTGGCAAAATGGTATCTATCTGATCGGTTTTGCACGGGGAAAGAGATTTAATGTATATACAGGATTAAATGAAATTAAAAAACAAAGACTATAAATAGCTTGCTTGTTGAGTTTGACTAAGTTTTAGCAGATCCTCTTTCGTATTGATGTTATAAAAGATCGGTATGTAGTTGTCAGGTACATCATAATATTCTGTTCCAATGAGAGAATAGAAAGAACTAATCTTATTATTCTGTTGAGATAATTGCTTTTCGATTAATGGTAAGAGAGATAGGTTATACAAAGCGTGGAGTGGCTCATAACCCTCTTTATGTCTGGGTACTAAAAGTTTTGGAGTATCTTTCTGGTTGATATAGTAATCGGACATATTTCTGATAAGACCACTATTAAGGTTCGGCATATCACAAGCAAAAACGAAAACGGCATCAGAAGATGCCGTTTTCAAAGCAGCATGTATCCCTGCTAAAGGACCACAATTTTTGTAATAATCATCTACTGTTTTATGTTCAGGAAACCGCTTTTTAAGTGACTCTTTTCCCGTAATGATTATTAGTTCCGGAAAAATATTTTCTAATAGACCAACGATCTTATCAATCAAAACAACATTGCTGATCTGTAATAGGGATTTTTCAGTCGCAATTCTCTTGTTTTTACCACCTGCTAATATAGCTGCTGTTATTTGAGGTATCAACTTAATTCCGGTCATTTCAAGCAAAAATAATTTATTTTCCGGGATTAATATTAACTGTACACTTGCGGAAAACTAAATAATAGATTGTAGCAACAAAACCGGCTCCACCAACTATATTTCCAAGTGTAGAAGCAGCTAAGTTATTGATAAATCCACCAAAAGTAATACTGGAGTCTAGAACCATACCTATTGGAATGAAATACATGTTGGCGATACTATGTTCAAATCCGGAAGCAACGAACGCCATGATCGGGAAGAAGATACCGAGTATTTTGCCGGGTATATCGTGAGAAGCAAGTGCTAACCACACAGCCAAGCAAACCAGCCAGTTACAAAGAATACCTCTAAAAAATACTTGAACAAATGGTAAATTGGCTTTAGTACTGGCTATACTAACTGCTGTGCCTTCAACAGCACCCGAAACTAATCCACTCATATGCATAAACCAAACGATCAGTAATGAACCGGCTAAATTTGCCAGATATACTATTGCCCAATATCCCAGCATTGTAGAGAATTTCTTCTTTCCAGCTAAGACTGACATCATTATGAGATTGTTTCCCGTAAAGAGTTCGGCACCTGCAATAACAACTAACATAAGGCCAACGCTAAATACTGCCCCACCCATAAAAACACGTAATCCAAAGCTATCAATCCCGGTCATCACTCTCGTTGCTAACTGTGCTCCAAAAGCGATAAAAGCACCTGCTAAAATACCTAAAATAATGACTTGCATCATTCCTAATTGACACTTCTTCGTTCCTACTTTTTCAATTACAGTTTCTGCTATATTCTCCGGTGCATTGAAATTTGCCATCTCTTTCCTCCTCGGCAATTTTTTGAGATAAATCGAAAATCTCAAGATATTCTGTCAATAATAATCATTAACAGTTTGATAAAATAATGATGGAAAAGGGATCTATATATTTGTTATAGCTAACTGGAAGAGCTTAAATCAATATTCCGACTTCTAAAACCATAACCCATCACATCACTAACATCAGTAACGATCATAAATGCCTTAGGATCTATATCTTTTACTATATCTCGAACGGTTGCAATCTGGCGACGATGAACTACAGTAAAAAGGATATTGAATTCTTTGCCTGTATAGCTACCTTCACCCTTTATAAAGGTTACTCCTCTATCAAGTTGATTGTAGATCTCTGCTCTGATATCAACCGTGAAATCCGATATGATATATATACCCTTTAAATAAGGCAGCCCTTCACTCGCTATATCGGTTATTTTGGAACTGATAAAGAGGTTTACATATCCCCAAATGATCAATTTTAGATCTGCAAAGACCAATCCAATCAAGAAAATTATAAACGTCTCAACGATCCAGAAACCGGTTCCTAATGATAATCCTGTCTTTTGTTTAATGATGGCTGCCGGAATATCAGTACCTGCAGTAGAGCCCCTAAAGCGGAAAATAATACCGAGTCCTAAACCTAATAAAACTGAACCGGCTAGTGCTGATAGATAAATATCATCAGGACCTAACATAGCGTAGATAACTTTATCATTGATCTGAAAAGTATAAGGTAGCAGGTCTTTAATGATCCCAAAACGAAATAAAGATTCTATACTTACTAAGTCTGTTAGAATTGCCGATACAATCATACCGTAAAATGATCTTATCCCGAAAGTCTTCCCAAGAAAGATGAAGCTGATGACAAACAATGGAATGTTCATCATGATCATGCTCAATCCCACAGGAAAACCAAAGAAGTGATAGAATATTTGTGCTAATCCACCAATACCACCCGGAGCTATCTTATAAGGCACTAAAAACCATGAATAGGCAATAGCCAAAAATAGTGATCCAAACACTATCCCGATATACTGATTTACTACTCTTAATTTCTTTCTGTTCATCTCAACCTCTTGTCAGTACCAAACTTATCTTGGCTGTTTAAAGGTCAATTGAAATCTATAAAATAAGTGCACAGATATTTCGCCATGAGTTAAGTAGTATTCACTTGACTTATAATTGTTTCCCAATTTCTGTCTTGTTGTTAGAAAAAAAATGACTAAGAGGAAAAGAAGTGTTCAAAGTTGATCTATACCAGGATAAAGAGTTTTTAGAGAGTTATACATATGAAGAACCGGTAACTATAAAACAAGTAATATCTAAGCGAAATCTGACAAATTTTGATACTATAAGCTTCAAACTTAACAATGAGTTTGCGAACAGTAATAAAATTATCGTTGAAGATTCGACTTTAGTTTGTGTAGGTTTCGAATCTGAAGAGGGATTCCGTATATACCAAGACTCAGCAATATTCATCATGGCAAAAGCTTTTTATCGATTATTCCCGAAGAATTGGAGTTTGGTGGTCGAACATTCGATCGGTGATGGTATCTACTGTGAGGTCTTTGGTACTGATGAATTTACAGAAGAGCACCTTTCTCAAATAAAACAAGAAATGCTTAATATAGTTGAGAAAGAGCTCTATATAGAAAATATCGAGATCAGTATCAATGAAGCCAGAAAGATCTTTACAGATCAGAATCGAATGGATGTTGTTAAAAACCTGAAGTATAATCATAAAGGGTATGTTCCCGTCTTCAAGTGTGGAGATTATCACGATTACTATATCAGACAGCTCTGTGATAACACGGGAATCATTACTGAATTCGAACTGAATATGAATTCTCCCGGCTTTGCCCTTCGTTTTCCAATAAAAAGTACCAGGAAAGTTCATCCCGACTTTAACTATCCTAAGAAACTCTTTCTAGTGCATCAAGAATCAGATAAATGGTTGAACATCTTTAATGTTCATAATGTCAGCGATCTTAATGCCAAGATAGAGAATTTCGAAATTCTTAATATGATCCAAATTGAAGAAGCTTTACACGAGAAAAAGATCGTGAACTTTGCAGAAACTATTAGTAAAAAAGAAGATGTCAGAGCTGTTTTTATTGCAGGACCCTCATCATCAGGCAAAACATCATTTGCTAAAAGACTATCTATTCAATTGCAAGTTAATGGGATCAAACCAATAATCTTTGGTTTGGACGAATATTTTCATCCTCGATCTATTACACCTGTTAAGTTAACAGGAGAATATGATTTTGAAAACATCCATGCTATTGATCTTGATCTGTTTAATGAGCATATCAAACAGCTACTCAAAGGAAATGCTATTGAACCTCCCAAATATAATTTTTTGACTGGTAAAAGAGAAAAAGGCAATCACCGCATAAAGTTAGATAAAAATAATATCATTATGATTGAAGGGATTCATGGACTCAATGAACATTTATCCGCTTCTCTGAAAAACGAACAGAGTATCAAAGTATATATTAGCTGTCTGAATCAACTAAATATAGATAATCATAATCGTATTGCTACAACTTATTTTCGTAAGATCCGTCGTATAGTGCGAGATAATTTTTTCCGAGGCTATTCGGCTGAAGCTACTTTAGAACGTTGGACTGAGATCAGCGACGGTGAGAATAGGAATATCTTCCCCTATCAGGAAAATGCCGATATTATGTTTAATAGCGGCTTAACCTATGAAATCAATGTTCTGAAAAAACACCTCCTCCCCCTTCTTTATAGAATTTCTAAATACTCTCCTGTTTATACGGAAGCTCAGAAAATCATTTTCCTTGTGGAACACATGCTCGATATCCCCGATGATATGGTTCCCTCTAATTCCATCTTACGTGAGTTTATTGGAGGTAGTATCTTTAAGTACTAAAGCAGTATAATTCTTTTTCTCTTTTATTTACAGAACTACTATTAGCTTACCAACCTTCCAAAAAAGTTGAAACTCATTGCTACAAAGGATTATCTAAAATAGTTTAAAGCACAATATTATTATAGATTTAATTAATTCTTGACAAGATATTAACTATTTTCTACAATCTAACCTGTTAGAGATAACATTTTATATTAGTTATTTGCTGAGGCGTATTTTTCTGAAAGTACTTTTTCCTCTTACATGGAGGAATGATGGAATTGTTCATCAAGTTTGATTTTTATTGATTTTGTTTTATAATTCCTTACAGAGAAACAACAAAAATCTCATTTTATTATCTACCTTATAATTGCTTTTTTCTGAAGGAACAACAAGAAAAAAAATAAGAATTTCCCTAACAAAACGAAATAGGAGTTTTACATGTATAAGTTCATATTACTTATGATTTTGACTATCGCTTTAGTGCCTTTTTTTCTTTATGCAGGTTTTGTTGAAAATATGCCTACTACTATCACTCAACCAGATGGTTCGACTTTGGAAGCTTTCGTAACAGGTGATGAGTATTATCGTCGAGTACACGACGATAATGGTTATACTCTTGTCCTTCATCCGAAAACGGGTTATGCAGTCTATGCTATTCCTGAAGGTGACTCAATAAAAGAATCCGATTATATAGCAGGAAGGTTTGACCCGGCAACTTTGGGTATAGTCCCTCATCTATTTAAAAAAGATCCGGCAATAGATCGTTTGCGAGAAGAGCAGCAGGCAAATCGTGATGCCGGGAATCGCGGTTCTCCAGTAGGTACACTTAATAACATCATTGGTTTTGTACGTTTTAGTGACCAGACTGAATTTCCTAACACGACCTCGTTTAACTTTTATAATGATATGTTCAATTCTACTTCAGACAGATCATTAAAAGATTATTATACTGAGGTTTCCAGTGGTCAACTGACTGTAAATTCTCATTTGTATCCTCCTCCACAAACGGGTGGCTTTGTATTATCCATCCAAGCAGATAACCCGAGAAATTACTATTCTCCCTATAATGCAACGACTAATCCAACGGGTTATAATGATGAAAACGAAATGTGGTCAAGACTATATGATTTAACCGGTGAGTTGATCGAGAAAATTGAACCATATATACCTACGATGGACTTAGATAATGATAATGATGGTATTTTGGATGCGTTGACCTTTGTCTTTCGTGGTGATGTAGATGGTTGGGGAAATATTCTCTGGCCAACTCACTGGAGTTTTGGTAACATTGTTGGTACTATAAATGGTATAGATGTAACTCACTGTGTCTATAATTTCGAAGAACGTATCGGAGTTCGAGTAGTCTGTCATGAAATGGGGCATATGATCGGTTTTCCCGATTTTTATCATTACAGTAATGAATGGCCCTGGAATACCATAGCACCAGTTGCCGGTTGGTGTTTAATGGCTTCCGGTAATAACAATCATAGTCTGGTATATAACAAATGGAAATATGGAACCTGGTTTACGGAAATACCTGTTATTGCTCCAACAAGCACTCCAACCACTTATACACTTCCTGCAGTAGATATTTCTCCCTATGCTGCTTATAAGATAGAGAGTACAAATCCCGATCAGTACTATGTAGTAGAATACCGTCGACAAACCGGTCGCTATGAGATAGGTAATCCCAATAGCGGCTTGATAGTCTATCGCATTATCTCAAGTTACGGCGGACAACCGATAAATGGTAATAAAAATGGTCCTCCGGATGAGGTATATGTTTACCGTGTTGATGGAACTATACATACTAATGGAACACCTGATGCGGCAGCTTATCCAACCCCACAGGGACGCACAGCTATCCATAACTATATGAATCCAAAACCGTGGTTATATTATGATAATAATTCTACTCCTGATGGTTCACTTATTATTACGGATATAGGACCTGCTGGAGGTGAAACTATTTCTTTTGTTTTAAGGGATGTTATCCCTCATTATTGGATAGGTTTTTACTCATCAGATTGGCATAATCCTAACAACTGGAAGCCTGAAACTGTTCCTACAGGAAATGATAACATCATTATTCATGGCAGTCCATGGTACGACCCTATTATATCTGAAGGTAATGCCTATTGTAAAGATATTACGATTATGGATGATGCCGTTTTAACGATCCAGAATTACTATCTTTCTGCTTCTGGTGATATGACAGTGAAGAATCAGATCAACTTGGTAAATGCCGATAGTGATATCTTTGTTCATGGTGATTTGGTCTGGGAAGACGGCTCATCAGTATATATCTTTAATCCTGGTGCTGCCATTAACTGTTATAGAGATCTTATAGTTCAACCCGGTTCATTATTCCACATGCACAACGGAACCCTGCAATTTTATGGTTCTGACCCCTCTCAACTGATCATAAAAAGCCCCGGAAGAATAATCAACAATTTGCATTCCAGTAAATCATCACCCGGTACCTTAACTATCTCATCAGAAACTTTACATCCTTTTAACATTAATGGTAATTTAGTTAATAGTAGTACGAGTGTTACCAATAATAACTTTGGTGGTACTGTTACACTTTTAGGTAATTTATCCGATCTAAATAACAACTCAGGTATTCAATGGAATACAGGAACTCTCAAGATGAGTGGTGATAATCAGACAATTTATTTAGCAGGTACAAATGCTCATTTTCATCATCTTGAGATCAATCCTTCTGACAGCGTTATTCTGAACAGTAATCTTACTATAACAGGAAATTTAATTATTTGGAGTGGAGTACTCTATCCGGTTTCATATACTATCAAGCTATCTGGTCATTGGGATAATACTATTGGTTCAGCCGCTTTTAATGAAGCTAATTCTAAAGTAATTTTCACAGGCACTACCGACAGTTATTGTTACAATGAAGTTTTTAATGAACTCGAGCTCGGTAAAGCAGGTTATGGTCAGCTTATAATACCCTACGGAAACACGGTTACCAGTAATTCCTATAAATGGTCTGGAGGAGTTCTTACTGTCAATGGTGGCACTTTCACTGCTCTGGATATGGCAGACCCCTGGATCAGAGGAATAATTAATCTCAACTCAGGATTTATCCATCTACATCAAGAGAGTTCCCAATATCTTGATCTACGAGCTACACTGAACATCACAGGGGGAGAATTGCATCTCTATGGTGGTAATGGTGACTCTTGGTGGCCTTATGATGGATATGCCGCCCTGAATATGCAGGATGGTCTGATCGATGTTCACGACAATGGCATCTTTATTGCCTCAGCTGAAACTTTCAATACCAATATTACCGGTGGTACGATCAGGACATCAAGAAACTTTTCCTGTCATAGAAACGATTTTAACCCTTCCGGTGGTACAATAGAGCTGTATTCCTCGATAGATGCCCAATTAAATATGACAGTCGGAACTCTTTATAATCTGAAGATCAATAAAACTGATCGTAGCATTGACAACGGACCTGTCACAAGATCGGATATCATCAGACGTGACAGAGAGGGAAATATTATCCGTGAAACCCGGGCAAATACAGTAAGATTGATGTCTAATCTTACCGCTAATAATAATCTTACCCTGGAAGATGGAACACTCTGGCTCTGGGGACGCGAAGCCAATATTACAAACGACATTTTTATCTATGATCAACTCAGAATGTGGGATCCTCTCGATAAGATCATATCAGGTGGAAATTTCTTCTGGTATGATGGTTCGGAAGCACAAATTACAGCGGGTACGATAGAATGCAATTCTTACTGGAGTGTTTATAATGGAGCTAATGTAGTGCTCCCAGCTATAGTGACAACTCACCTGAAATCACCTTGGTCAAGATCTATCCTCTTGGGAGATACCAGTACCCAGTTTGGTAATTTGATCATCGGAGATGGAACTACGGGGGGTACTTATACAACACATAACTCGAGTACAACCGATCTATGGGTTACGGGTAATCTTACCATCGCAGCAAACAATGAACTTGATCTTGGCAACAAAGACCTCTATGTTCTGGGTAATCTCGATCTGGACGGCAAACTCGATATCCATACTACGACAGCTATGATCCAGGGTAAACCTGATTTCGCCCCTACCAGTCTTTTAGCTATTAACAGTGGAAATTTCTACTATTTTGACTCTACTCTACCAAGAACAAATTACTTACGTGGTACTCTTAATATCAACTCCGGTAATTTTGAAGCCTGGTATAACACCCTGGAAGTAGAAGCCGGTTCCTTAACTACGATAAATAGCGGTACCTTGAAATGTAACGGTATTAATGCGGTTCATCCGAATACTTTCCAACCTGCCGGAGGAACAGTAATCTTCAATACAAATCTTTCCGGTGGGAACTATGCTCTGAACATATCAAACGGTAACTGGTTACCGAATCTGATTATCGATTCTGATCCGACAGGATTTTTCTTAGCTAATGATCTTATTATTAAAGGTTCTCTAACCATTGCATCAGGAAATCTTGACGTATCTCCTTCCAATTACAGTATAGTTATTGGAGGCAACTGGACTAATAATATCGGCTCTACAGCTTTTAATGAGAGAAATGGTTTGGTAGTTTTCAATGGCAGTTCGCTCCAATCTATTAACAGTAATGAAGAATTTTATAATCTGACTCTGAATAAGACTTCTTTTCCTTATTTTATAATGTCTGATAGTGTCGTAATGCACATCCACAATCATCTCCTTATAGATAATGGAACACTGGTATTGGCAGAAGACAATTATCTAATTACCTATCATCTAACAATATCTTCTATGGCAGGACTGAACACATATTACTCCAATGAGTCGTATATCGTTGTCAATGGCAATTGGATCGATAATAATTCCACCAGTAGTAATGAAACCGGTTTTTTCTATGATCAATCTACGGTAATTTTCAATGGTACAAGTAATCAGAGTGTTATTCGTACTGGAGCTCCTTTAGAATTCTACAATTTGATCATCGAAAAACCAGCCAGTAGCTATTGCTTTATCAATAATCCAGTGGAGGTTCATGGTTCCTTCGAACTAAATGGAGGACTCTGGCATGATACGGGTAATTACTTCAATCATCATTTCTATAATAATTTTACTGTTAATCCTAATGGCGGATTCAATTCCAATACACAAAACAGTGTGCATTTTAATGGTGCCGAGGATCAGGTTATTACCTATAATGGCACTTCAGGTAATTTCTATGATGTTATTATAGACAAATCAGTTAGCCGAACAGACACTGATGATGGGACTTTACGCTATCAAAGGGTCAGTCTCGGTTCTTCATTACCTCTGATGAATGAAGGAAATCTCACAATTGAAACAGGTTTTCTCGATTCTAACGGTCATAACATAATTTGTACAGGGAATTTAAACATCAACAATGGGGCAATTTTACAGCTCGATGCCGGTTCAACTCTCTATATGGGGAATTTTAAGAGTTTGAATGTCAACGGTGGTGGCCGCTTGGAAGTCTATGGAAGCTCCGGAATACCAGCAACAGTTACGAGTTTTTTTGGCTATTATGATTTTAATGTGGAACTAAACGGTACAATTGCAGCTACTCAAGGATTATTTGAATATATGACATCTAATGGTCTCCACGTTAAAAGCGGAGCAACAATAGATCCAGTTTTTTCTTTAGGAAACTCTTCTTTCAGAAATGGTAGTATAGATGGGACTTTATTAACTATAAACAACAGTGATGTAGTAACAATTCCTCTGGCTCATTTCCCGACAAATACCTGGGGTGGCTTGAGTAACGTCTCAAAAACAGTTAATCAGGGAAGTGTCTCTTTTATTCAATCATATGGTGATTTCAGTGGAGAAGCATTCGATAATGATACATATAATCGTATTATTTGGTCTGATGCCGGATTTATAGATATCCAGATCGTCAGTGCAGAGTGGTCAAATCCTATTCCCTATTTTGGGGATAGTTCTACTCTTACTGTGACGATCCTGAATTCCGGATCATCCAATATTTCAGCAATCATTTACCTTCATTTGTATTATGATCTTGATGATCCGCCGGCTCCCTTTAGTAACGGAGACGAAAATAGAATGATCCGGGCTATGGCTCCCGGGGAATTGATAACCCATAATTTCACGATAGAACATGGAATTCCCGAAGAATGGAATACATGGCTGTATCTTGACCCTGATCAGCTCGTGGACGATATAGACACATCAAACAATATATTTGGCCCTGTACCCATCACGTGGTTAGGATTACCAATGATAACAGACCTTAATATCGAATATCTATCTGCTACAAATTCAATTCATCTTAGCTGGACATATCCAACCTCAGCTGACAATTTCAAGATCTATCGCAGTACTGATCCATATTTTACTCCGAGTGAAGATAACTTGATCATCCGTCCACCCAGCAACCAAACCGAATATACTGAAACAGTAAGCGGACCTTTCTTTTTTTATAGGGTTAGTGCAGAACGATATTTGGATAGACCAGCCAATGGCAACTTTATAATGGGCGAATAAATGAAGTAATTATTTGTTAAGATTAACCTGTAAATAAAACAGAGTTTATATGGTCATAATTATGACTTCTTAACCACAGTTGAAGAAATGATATGCCATAAGGTGTCTCTATAGTCGGATGGTATCCGACTATAGAGACACCTTATGGTTGCTTTAGGTAATTTTATAATCGATTAATTAGTCATGATCTTTTCAGATATGAGTAGTTTGTACTTTATCATTAGCCAAAAGCAATCAAACAAAACAATTAAATTTGCTTAGTACCAAAATTGTTCTTGACAAAATATCTCCAATTTCTTAATAGATAAATTGATAGTGATATCATTTTATTGTAATTATTTGCTGATACGAGATTTGCTAACAGAACCTTTTAATCCTCAAATGAGGAGATATTAATGAAGGTTATTATGTTACAATTGGTGCTGTTTTTTGATATAATAATAATCAACTCATCATAAGATTTTTACTGCTATATATAGTTAGAGTCAGATTCCATATTCTTTGTAGTTAATAATAAGATTCCGATTCAAAACCAATTTTTCGAGATAAAATTTTGGAGGTTGCTATGAAAAAGTTACTTGTGATCTTAGGTTTCGCTTTTATAATTTGCACATTATTTGCTCATTTTGTAGAAAACATGCCATATACTATCACCCAGCCAGATGGTTCTACTTATGAAGCATTTATCACTGGTGATGAATACTATCGGCGCGTACACGATGAAAACAATTATACAATGCTTGTTCACCCCCGAACAGGATATATAGTTTATGCCATACCTGATGGAGATTCAATTACCCATTCCGAATATATTGTTGGTCAATATGATCCTTCTATATTAGGAATATCTCCTGGCTTGTTGAAAAAAGATCCGGCCATTGATCAACGTCGTCGAGAGCAACAGCATTATCGAGGAGAAGGATATCGAACTTCACCGATCGGTACGATTAACAATATAGTGGGTTTTGTGCGTTTCAGCGATCAGACTGAATTTCCTACAGATAATAACTATACCTACTATCAGAATATGTTCAATTCAACATCTCAATCGTCTCTAAAAGACTATTACAATGAGGTTTCCAATAGTCAGTTGTCGATCAATAGTATTCTGCGGCCAACTGCCGGTCCTTCAAGCAGTGTTGTCTCAATCGTATTAGATAATCCCCGTGGCTACTATTCACCTTATAATGAAGTAACTAATCCTATTGGCTATACAGAATCTGAATATAATAGTAGACTAGTAGCGTTAGCAACTGAACTGGTAGAAAAAATTGAAGAGCATGTACCGGATTATCTAGACTATGATAATGATGATGACGGAAGACTAGATGGTCTTACTTTCATCTTTCGTGGAGAAAAAGACAATTGGGGAAATATTTTATGGCCAACACGGTGGGGTTTTTCTGGTTCGGTAGGTACTATTCATGGTGTTAATGTTAGAAGTTTGATTTTTCAGTTTGAAACATCATTGGTAGTAAGAGTTTTGTGCCATGAAATGGGTCATGAGATCGGCTTTCCGGATTTTTATCATAAACCGGTAGATAATGAACCCTGGTCTGGAATATCTCCTGTTGGTGCTTGGTGTCTGATGTCTAATGGCCGTGGACACTCTCTTGTCTATAGTAAACTGAAATATGGAACCTGGTTTGCATCCATACCTGTGATAACTCCCACTGTGACTCCAACAACTTACACTCTTGAAGCTATTGATCAGTCACCATTCGCTGCCTACAAAATACTATCAAGTGACCCTGATCAATTCTATATTGTTGAATATAGACGGAAAGTCGGTCGTTATGAGTATCATCTACCAGCTACTGGTTTAATAATCTATCGGGTACAAACAAGCTATGACGGAACAACTTTAAGAGGAAACATAAATGGTCCACCAGACGAGATCTATATCTATCGACCCGGGGGTACAATCGATGTAAATGGCATCCTTAATGAAGCGAATTATTCAAATAATGTCGGACGAACTGAAATCCATAACTATACTGACCCGAAACCTTGGTTGTATATCGATAATTTTACTACTCCGGATGGTGATCTTGTCATAACAGATGTTGGACCATCAGGGGATCCAACGATCACCTTCATGTTAAGAGACAGTCCACCAAACGTCTGGACAGGTGACATTTCAACTAATTGGCATACAGCAGGTAACTGGCTAAAAAGTACGGTTCCGGGTATAACCGATGACGTGATCATACCAGAAGGACAAGTTCGTTACCCAGTTATTGCTGATGCTGAAGTATTTATCTATCGTCTGAAAATAAACTCCGGAGCAAGTGTCGAGATCAATGCAAATCATCTAAACATTTCTGATGAATTGATCATTGACGGGCAATTGATAATGACCCATTCTTATGGAAATTTGATCGTTAATGGTGATGTAACATGGTTAGCTAATTCCTCGGTATCTATTACACACAGTAATGCTGATATATATTGCAATGGCAATATGGTTTTCGAAATTGGATCAAATGTACAGATGGAATTAGGTTATGTGGAATTCACTGGAAGTAATGATTCTACTATTATTAATAATTCCGCTAACACTCAATTTCATCATTTAATATCTAATAAGACAGCACCCGGTAAATTGATAATCAGTAGTACATCATTTTTTGGGTTCACTATTAACGGAAATCTCTGGAATTTAGCCGGCAGTACGTATGCTTCGAATCATAATAAAATCACGCAATTGAAGGGGAATCTAACAAGTACAGGTAGTATTGCTTTTACAGACGGTGAATTAAAGATGAATGGTGAATCTCAAACTATATCTTTTAATAATTCTAGTGACCACTTAATAAATCTGACTATCTCTCCAGCTTCTATTGTAAATCTTAACAGTGATATTGAGATAAGAGGATCTTTTAATCTTGTTAACGGTTTCTTCAACGCCAATAGTCATACTATTAGAATCCGCAGAGACTGGAATAACACTGTTGGACCTCATGCTTTTATTGAAAGTAGTTCGCGAGTTGTATTCTACGGTAGCAGTCATGATCAGACCTGTAATCAAAGTGAAGATTTCCATATTCTGGAGATAGACAAGCCAGGTAAAGAATTTAAAATCTCAGGTTATATTAGACATATAACATGTGCTGCTTTTAAATGGACTGCAGGTACTGTTTATGTAGGTACTGGTTCTTTTACAGCAAACAGTCTGCTTGATGACGGAATAGTGGGGTCCTGGTCAATTGCTTCTGGTGTAATCAATTTGCATAATGTAGGTTCGTCTATCGATCTAAATGGAGACCTAAATATTCATGGTGGTGAATTTAATGTCTATGGTGGTATTTCTTACTCATTATGGCCAGCTACTAATAATTCAACAATTACCATGAGTAATGGTGTTCTTGATTTTAAGGATCAAGGGGTGAGAATTCACAACAACCCTATCTATACCTTTACTGAAACAATAACAGGCGGTACAATAAAAATCAAGGGTAACTTATTGATTGAGAGACCAGATTTTAATCCATCTGCTGGCATTATAGAACTTTATGGAAGCAATTCCACTACAATATCTCAAGTAAGTGGTTCTAGTTTATGCAATTTGTATATTAATAAGGAAATTTCAAGATATGATCACCAACTTCTTTCCGGATCAGTAAGTCAAAGAACTGACCCTAATATTGTCACTGCTTTAACTAATCTAAACATTACCGGTCAACTATGGATCATAGAGGGTATTCTGGTAGCTCCACCGGTGATAAATATTTCCGGTGATTGGATCAATAGTGTTGGTCCTGAGGGATTTACAGAAGGGTCAGGATTAGTAGTATTTTATGGTACTGACAACAGCTATTGCTACGGAGAAACATTCAATAACTTGGAGTTAAACAAATCTCCGACTGCCAGCTTACGTATATCAACAAATCCAACTTACTGTAATTCTTATAACTGGACATCGGGAACATTAGTAGCCGATACTGGAGTATTCAACACAACTTCTTTAGCTGATAATGGAATTGCAGGACACTGGCTGGTTTACCCAACAGGGATCATTAATGTCCATAATGATGGTTATATAGATCTAAACGGAAATATTGCTATTCTGGGAGGAGAGTTTAATGTTTATGGTGGTTCTGATTTATCCTATTGGTCTTGGGGTGGAGATGCTTTTATAAATATGAGTGGGGGAATATTAGATTTCAAAGATCAGGGAATTAGAGTATATAATAGTACAACTTATACATTCTCAGAGAATATAACAGGTGGAGTCATTAGAACAGTAGGGGATTTTGTATGTAATAGGAGCAATTTTAATCCTACTGGTGGCGCTTTAGAGCTCTATAGTAGTTTTGATTCAATAATTAGTATGGTGAATGGTGCCAATGTCTATGATTTGCACATAAATAAGAATGTTACTGATAGAAGCGATAATATTAGTTCAGTATCTAAAATAGATAGATTTGGTAATGCAATTGAAGCAGCAAGAACTGATAATACTGTAACTGCAACAACAACCCTTAACATTGCCGGTAGTATGCTGATTGAAAATGGAGTCCTTATCGCTCCTCCGATAATTCAAATTTCAGGTGATTGGACTAATTTGGTCGGTCCATCTGGATTTGAGGAGGGTAATAGAGAAGTAATTTTTACGGGGACTGGAAACAGTTCTTGTTATGGTGAGCATTTTTATCTATTAAATGTCAATAAATCAGGTAGTGCATATTTAGATTTCCCAGAAAGTGTTACAGAATGCGATTTTTATAAATGGACTTCCGGAACATTAAGCGTATCAGGTGGTACTTTCACTGCAAATGACTTATTTCAAGTAGTAATGCGAGGAGATTTCAGTGTTTCAGATGGAATAATGAATTTGCATCAATCCCCGACCGGTTTCCTCGATCTATGGGGTAGTATAACTATGTCGGGTGGTGAAATGAACCTTACTGGTGGAGACGGTACTATCTACTGGCCATCAGAACAAGGAAGTGCTATCATAAATATGAGTGATGGTGTGATAGAAATGTCCAACCATCATCTATTTATCAATTCTGAAACCGTATTTACACTAACAGATAATATAACAGGTGGAACTATCCGTACAGTAGGCAATTTTTATTGCGATCGGGCTGATTTTAATCCAATGGGAGGAACTTTTTATCTACATTCTGCAAATGATTCATACGTTCTTACCTCATCAGGAAGTCCATTCAATGTAGTTGTTGATAAGATCGCTAGAGAAAATGAAAGTATAACTATCGCGGATTCTGGAAGAGTGATTAGGTCAACATTAAGCACAATAAACATTGATACCAGGTCAAACAGTGTTGTTTTACTAGGTAATTTTAACTGCTCAGGAAGTTTGATCGTATACAACGGAACATTCAAGCTAAACGGATACGAAGCCAATGTGGGTCAACATATTCTGGTTCATGATAAGATACTGATGAATAGCAATATGGAATTGTTAAGATCCGGATGGAATATCAACTGGTATCCTGGTTCTTTAGCACAAATATCAAATGGTGAAATTCAATGCTATAGTAATTGGTTCGCTTACGATGGTGCTACAGTACAATTACCATTGTCCGTTGTGACTGTAATGAGAGGTTACTATGGTGGTGCGATAAGAATTCAAAGTGCGTTAGCTCATTTTGGGCAATTAGTAATTAGTGTTGATGGACAGAACGAACTCTATGTATATTCATCAGATAGTACCGAACCATTGAAAGTTCTGGGTAATCTGAACATCTTAAGCGGAAATGAACTAAGAATGGACGGAAACATCCTTAGAGTAGGATCAAATATCAACATTAGTAACGGAGCTAAGTTAAGTGTCCAAAACAACCAAGTAGAGATTGGTAACAATGGATCTATCAATGTTAATCTTGGTGGTACTCTTACTATAGCCGGTACTGTTGCTCAAAATGCGTTAATTACCCACACAGAAGGTCATTATAATCTTAATGTTTATTCGGGTGGAACTATCTCAGCTAATAGAGCAATTTTTGAATACACGAGTACGAATGGTATAAATATTATGGATGGAGCTATTGTAGATCCTGTTCACTCATTTCATAATTGTACTTTCAGAAATGGTATAGCAGAAGGTACTCTCTTAACGATAAATAATAATCAAACATTACAGGTTAATAATGCCATTTTTCCTGCCAATACCTGGAGTGGTACTAATAATGTAAGAAAAACCCTGGATCAGGGATCGGTAACCTTTAATAATGTCTCTGGTGCTTTTAGTGGTGATAGTTTTGAAGATGACCTATATAGTCGAATTGCTTGGGTAGTATTAGGCTACGTTGATCTGGAAATTATAGATATCGACTGGTCAATATCGAATCCTTATGTTGGTGATACGATCATTCTTTCGGCTACAGTAGCGAATAATGGTACAATGGATATTCCAAATCCAGTTTATCTGGACTTGTACTTTAATCTCGATGATGCTCCAACACCACGTATGGTTGGAGATCTCTATGCTAATGTTACCTCTGTTACTCCGGGTAGTCCAATTGTTGTTCCTTTTGAGTTCGAGTACTACGTAGCAGAAAATTGGAACTCATGGTTTCAGATCGATACCGATGAAGAGGTTGATGAGAGTGATGAGTTAAATAATACTTATGGACCAATAGAAATCACGTGGCTCCCTTTACCCCCTATTGATGACTTAACTATACTATATTCATCAAATAACAATGCTATTCAGTTACAATGGTCATACCCTTTGAGTGTAGATAATTTTAATATCTACAAAGAAGAAGACCCCTACTTTACTGCCGGACCTGAAAACCTGATTGTCCGACCGGTAAGTACGCTAACTACATATTATGAACTCGTTACCGGACCAAGATCTTTCTATCGCATAACGGTAGAAAGATTCCCCACCAGAATCAGGGAGAGCTTACCTCCAAGAAGGAATATGATTCGATAAAATATTTCATATAAGGAAACTTTACTCGTTTCACCTTGAGTGATTTTTGGAATTCTTGTCAGTTCGACACCGTTGTTACTCTGAGTAGTCTGTACCAAATATGATGAAGAACACTCAGATGACAGGGATTAGGTTAGCAAGATTTGGTAAGTACTCTGGATTATATTTAGCTCATAATAGCTTTATAATGCAGTGTAGGGGCGGTTCACGAACCGCCTATTAGAGTATTTTTCATCTTTTTATCGTGAACCGTTTCATCTTTGAATCAAGAAACAGCTAATTTGTCGGATAATTATTAAAAAAACGGCCGGTTCGTGAACCGCCCCTACACAGATTATTCAACCGTCATCTTGCCTGTGTTAATCATCATTATAACACGTGGTAGGGAATAAAAAAAATAATACACAATCAAAACTCTATGCTACTAAAAAGGCGACCATTGGTCGCCCCCTATAATGTGTTTTCTCACCGTGTCTTCTGTGGCTCAGGGATTTTTATCCCACAATAAACTCTACATCAAATTGATAGAACTACTCTTTGTAGAAATTCAATTTAGTGCTCAATGCTCAGGATTTATTAAAACTCCTGAAAGAGTTGATAATATCTTCCGGATAGGCAGGTTGAATTCCTATTTTCCCGCAAACGGCTCCGGCAGCATGATTGGCTATGATAGCTGCTTTCTCTATATCTACCCCACTGCAAAGTCCAAGAGTCAGGGTACTGATCACTGTGTCGCCGGCACCAGAGACATCATAAACCTCCTGAGCAAAGGTAGGGATATCGATACGATCTCCTTTCTGAGTAAAAATGACCAACCCCTTCTCCCCTCTTGTGATAATTAGATACTCCGGGCTAAGTTTATGCATCAAAACCCTTGCTGCATAATCAAAGTCCTCTTCACTCTCGATCGGTAGCCCTGTATTCCTCTGCAATTCATTAAAATTTGGTTTAAATATGGTAGCATTACGATAGAGAAAGAAATTTTTGAATTTTGGATCTACGGTGATTGGTTTATTTGCCATAGTAGCTGTTTTCATGATCTCTTCTATAACTCTGGCAGTTAGAAGTCCTTTGTTATAATCCTCAATAATCACACCATCTATTTGAGAGATCAGTTCTTGGAAGGCATTGATAATTTTATCTTCTAACTCTTTGTCAATATCGTCTCGAGACTCATAATCTACTCTCACTACCTGTTGATGATGACCAATTATCCTGCTTTTTCTAGTCGTTGGTTTTCTTTTATCACGCAATAAAAAACTTTTTTCTATGCCTTTTTCTTCCAATATTGAGAAAATCTGGTCACCAAACATATCATTCCCAGTTGTACCTATAGTGAAAGGTATAGCATTAAGTGCCTTTAGATTAAATACTACATTAGCAGCTCCTCCGAGCCGATATTCTTCTCTTTCTACATCGATTACAGGAACAGGAGCTTCCGGAGAAATTCTTTCGACTTTGCCCCAGAGATAATGATCGAGCATCATATCACCAATAACAGCAATTTTCTTGTCTCTATAGCTTTCAATAATCTCATTAATTTGGTTTAGATCCATTGTTCGTCCTCCACTTCCTTAATGATCATTTTACCGGATAATTCCCATTAAAGCAAGCATAGCAGTAGTTTTCCGGTTTCCTGACTGTCTTTTTTAAGGCATCAATCGAGAGATGCAAAAGTGAATCAGCACCTATATAGTTTTTTATCTCCTCCAAAGGTAACTTATTGGCAATAAGTTCTTCTCTATTAGGTGTATCAATGCCGTAATAGCAAGAAAATTTTACTTGTGGTGAACCAATACGAAGATGCACCTCTTTTGCTCCCGATTGTTTGATCAATTTGATCAAATTCCTGATCGTTGTACCTCTCACTATAGAATCATCAACCAGAACGATTCTTTTCCCTTCCAGAAAGTTCGGAAGGGTATTGAATTTTTGATGCACGCTTTCATCACGGATTGTTTGTTCCGGTTTGATAAAAGTTCTTCCAACATAGTGATTTCTGATCAGACCCATTTCATAGGGAATGTTTCTTCTTCTGGCATATCCGAGAGCTATAAAATTTGCCGAATCAGGTACAGGAATGACCATATCTGCTTCACAATCATCATTTTCAGCCAAATAATAGCCAAGAGCTTGCCTGACTTGAAAGACATTCTCACCAAAATGAAAGCTATCCGGTCTGGAGAAATAGATATGTTCAAAGATACAGTGAGTTGAACTTTGTTTCTCTCCTAATGTGGCTGATATTCCCGACTGAGTTTCTAACTTATCTTTGCTGACAATGATAATCTCTCCAGCTCCGACTTCATTTGCTTGTCTGATCCCGATTATATCAAGAGCACAACTTTCCGAAGCAGCAACAACTACCCCATCAGACCGTTTACCCCAAACCATTGGTCTGATAGCATGTGGGTCTCTAAACATATAGAGTTCATCACGCGTTGCTAATACAGTTGAGTAAGCCCCTTTAACATTAGTCATCAACTGGGAGATACTCTCAGGAATTGTCTTCCTCTCTTTCTCAACCTGATAGACAATGTATTTAAGCAGCAACTCACCATCATTATCACTATTGAAATAGACCCCTTTATCTTCTAATTCTTGCCGGAGCTGTTTATAATTGACGATATCACCGTTACTTGCCAACGCAAAAGAGGGCCCTGCTAAAGTCTCAACAGTATGGGGCTGGGAGTTGAATTCTGTTGCTGATCCACAGGTTGGGTAACGAACATGTCCCACTGCTATATATCCATTCAGATCTGTTAATAACTCAGGGGTAAAGACCTGCTTAACTAAACCCATTTTCTTTTTTAATTTAAAAACCTTTCCGTTGCTGACTGCCATCCCGCAGCTTTCCTGTCCTCTGTGTTGTTCGGCAAAAAGCCCCAACATAGCTAGTTCAGCAGCTTTTTCTTTATTGAAGACCCCAATTATCCCACACACTTTATTTGCTCCTAAAACTTATCTTATTCTCTGTACCGTTTATTAAACGGCTAATATTGGTTTTATGTTTAAATACGATAAATCCTGCCACTATGATAACTAATATCAGATATTCTATGTTTTGCATTCCATTTCGGAATGTGAATACACTTTGTACAACAATTAATGCTATTGCTGCCACTATTGAGCTAAGAGAGACATAACGGCTGATAATCGTAACAACAATAAAGCAGAGTAGAGCGATCAAAATAGAAACCGGGATCAGAGCAGCAAAAACACCGGCTGAAGTAGCTACCCCTTTACCCCCTTTGAATCGGAGAAAGATAGTGAACATATGCCCAACAATTGCGGTCAAACCGGCGAAGATATATATCAGACTACTCTCAGGCATGATCAACTTAGCAAATAAAACAGCTCCAAATCCTTTGAGCAGATCCAATAAAAAGGCAATCAACCCAATTTTCCACCCTAAAACACGCAATACATTAGTAGCTCCGACATTTCCGCTTCCGTGTTCTCTGATATCAATTCTTTTAATGATTTTCCCTAACAGATATCCGAATGGTACACTACCCATTAGATAAGAAACTACTATTATCAAAACAAGATTACTTAGCATTCTTTTGTCTCTCTTTGCTACGAAATATCGTTTTTATCGTTACCCCTTCAAATTTGAAGCGTTCCCGTAATTGATTATGTAGATATCTACGATAACTCTCTGTTATAAACTTGGCGTTATTACAGAAAAAGATGAATACCGGGGGCTGAACACTCGGCTGAGTGCAGTAATAGATCTTGGTATGTTTTCCACTGGAATGAGCAGGAGGAAATTTCCCTACAACCTTTTCCATAAAATCATTCAGTTCGGAAGTTGATATCCTCTTTTTGCTCTCTTCGTCTATCTGCAGTATCAGGTCGAGTATCTTTCTCAATCTGAGATTAGTCAGGGCAGAGATGAAGACTATAGGTGCATAATTGATAAAAGAGAGATCTTCCCGGATATCTTTAACAAAATTTCCGATAGTTTTGTTATCTTTAGTGATCAAATCCCATTTATTAACGGTTATGATAATGCTTTTATAATTACGGGCAGCATAAGAGGCAATCTTCTGATCCTGCTCGGTAACACCATCATCGGCTGCTATCATCAGCACGACAATATCACTCCGGTCGATACTCTCTATTGTACGCATCACGCTGAAATACTCAACCCCATATTTAATGCTCTTTTTGCGTCTTAAGCCGGCTGTATCTATCAATCGGATATTCTTTGCATGATAACGAAGATTTGAATCTATAGCGTCGCGAGTAGTACCCGGTACTTTGTCAACAATAGCTGTGTTTTCTCCCACTAATCTATTCAGGAGAGAGGACTTGCCGACATTTGGTTTCCCGACAATCGAAACCTTGATCTCATCAATCTCAGTTTCTTCATAATCTGATGTTTCGAGACGCTCAATTATCGAATCCAAGAGATCACCAATATGTCTCCCGTGGGTAGCTGAAATTGCCTGCGGTTCTCCAAAACCGAGTTTCATGAAGCCGAAAACGTCAAGCTCCTCTTCCTGTGTATCAGCTTTATTGGCAACTAAGAGAACCTTGTGATGATGAGCGGTTAGTAATTTTCCGATCTCCATATCCAAAGCAGTTACATCAACTTTAGCATCTACTATAAAGAGTATCAGATCAGCTTCGGAGATTGCTATCTCCGCCTGTGTCTTGACTGCTTTCGTAATATCGTCTTCCGGATTAAAAACAATACCACCGGTATCAACAAGATAAAAGGTTTTATTAGTCCACTCGACAATTTCATATTTCCTGTCGCGAGTAATCCCCTCCATCGCATCAACAATGGCACTCCGCTTACGACAGAGACGATTAAAGAGAGTCGATTTCCCAACATTAGGACGACCTACAATAGCGACAATTCCCTTTCTCATGAGCTTCCTTGATTTTTTTTGTCACATTCGAACCGTAACTATATTTGTCAATAGAATATCAGGTTAACTTAAGCAAGCAAACTGGTCTTTCAGAAAAATATTGACAATCTTAACCTAACTTTGTTGAAGTAAGAAAAGAGAATTGATAATTTCAGTTATTATTAAACTATTTGCCGTGACTGATAGAGATTCAAAAATTCAGGGAGGCACAATGAAAGACAGAAGAATTTTTGCCACACTAATTCTGTCTGTATTTTTTTTATCACCTTCTGCTAAATGTCTATCTACTACTGTAATTCTTGAGAACCCGCTTCCCGGTTCCTTAAGTTTTTGGGGTTCTTCTGGTCATGGATTAGAAAATGTCCCTGCTGGTGATGATTTTATTGCAGTAGCTACCGGAGATTTTCATGCTGTAGCACTTAGGACAGACGGTTCTTTAGTAGGTTGGGGTGCAGGGACTACTAATACAGGAATCTATCCACATTTTGGTCAGAGTGTAGTACCGACAGGTAATGATTTCATAGCTATTGCAGCGGGAGATTTGCACAGTCTTGCTTTACGTTCAGACGGAACTCTCGTTGCTTGGGGTAGAAACAATTATGGTCAGATAAACACTCCCACAGGGAATGATTTTATAGCTATCGCCTGTGGTGGAATACATAATCTTGCTCTCAGAGAGGATGGAACTTTAGCAGCTTGGGGTGCTGGAACGACTAATACTGGTGAATATCCTCACTATGGTCAGAGCATTGTTCCTGCTGGTAATGATTATGTCATGATAGCTGCCGGAGCTACTCACAGTATAGCACTCAGAAATGACGGCTCTCTCTCAGCTTGGGGTAGAAATAACTATGGTCAGATAACTGTTCCCGTGGGCAATGATTTTATAAGTATCTCAGCAAAAAGCTACCATAATCTGGCTCTTCGAGAGGAAGGTTCGATCTCTGCTTGGGGTAGAAACACTTCCGGTCAATGTAATATACCGGCAGGATATTCATTCCAATCCATTTCAGCAGGTAGAGAGCATAGTTTGGCTATTCAGTCTGATGGGACTCTTCTTGCTTGGGGTATGAACAGTTCTGAGCAGTGTGAAGTACCCTCAGGTAATCATTTTACCTCGATAGCAGCAGGTTATCAACATAGTCTGGCAATATCTTCACTGCAATACGGCATAATAACACCTAATGGTGGTGAAATATGGCAATCAAGTACAGAACATCTCATCAGATGGTATTTTAAAGGACCTGATGTTGCCTTTAATCTCCAATACTCAACTGATAATGGTACGAGCTGGAACGATATCGCTACAGTTAACGGTTCAGATTGTGCATATCTTTGGTTAACTCCGACTCTGATCTCTGATCAATACAAGATCAGAGCACAATTTTACGTTGATGATACAGAGAACACTGTTGAAAGCGATACGACTTTTTCTGTTACCGACGAAATACTACCCAGTTTATCTCTTCTCTCCCCCACAGATTCAAACATCAGATGGCAAGTAGGAAAATCTTATGAGATATTATGGAACAGTACTGAAGTTAGTAACGTTGATATCTTATTGAGTATTGATAATGGATATAGCTGGATTGAAATTGCTTCACAAATTGATGCACATACCGGTTACTATATCTGGAATGTTCCTGATTTACCGACAAATTATGCAAGAATAAGGATACAAGATAGCAGTAACCCTCAAACAGAGAGTATCAGCTCTTCCCTTTTCTCTATCGTCAAACTCGATTTTGCTTACCCTATAGTTGGCTTAGAGTTGATCGGTGGTAATTATTACGAGATCAATATCACGGCTTTTAATAGTCATCAGTTTAATCTCTATTATTCACTTGATAATGGAGATAATTGGCAAATAATCATAGAAGACCTTCAACAAACCAATTATAATTGGCTTATCCCTAATCACAACTCAAATGAAGCATTACTCCGATTAGAAGATCATTATAATAGCGATATTGCTGCAGAATCGGAACCTTTCAGTATCTCGGCCTTGATTACTCTCCTCTCCCCTCTCGGGGGGGAAAATTTAATTATCGGTTCAACTCATCTTATCGAATGGACGGCAACGAATGAAGTATCTAATGTCTTGATAGATTATTCAATAGATAATGGGATTAACTGGTTACCTGTCCAAAACATCCCCTATCCGGCAGCTATCGGCTTTTTTGAATGGACAATACCAGACACTTTTTCATCCCAATGTCTCGTCAAGGTCATAAATGTGATCAATGTAAACGCTTTTGGTATCAGTGTTTCTCCCTTTACTATCAGTGATAGAGAAATAATAGTAACACAACCGTCTGGTGGAGAAGTTTGGTACCCCGGCACTCAGCAATCTATTTATTGGCAAACCGTCAATGTGGAGACAGTTAACATATCATACTCCTATGATGGAGGAGATAACTGGTTGATCATTGCTGAGAATCTATCTGCTACCAGTTCACCCTATATCTGGGAGATACCGCAAATCGGAACTATGGCAGGTAAAATAAAAGTAAGTGAAATTGAAAATCCCATGATCAATGGGGTTAGTGAAGGGTTTTTTACAATTATCTATTATAATCCACCGCGTAATCTTGCAGCAGAGGTTACAAACAATGGAGTGCTTCTCAGTTGGGAAGTTCCTTATGGTGCTCTAAGAGAATCTTATGAACAGGATAAAAAAAGAATAAATTCTCAAATCAGAACAAGGCCAAGTAGTTATAATCATGATAGCCGTTGGGTATTAGAAGGTTACAATTTATATCGTGACGATGTAATGATTAACCAAGTACCAATTACATCAACTTTATATCATGATTATGAAGTCACTGTTGGAACTTCATATTCTTACTATGTCACAGCACTGTATGATGAAGCAGAATCAGAACCGTCTAACACTGTCGAAGTAACAGTAACTTCAGTAGATCAAGATTTAATAACTCCTTTGATAACCACTCTCAAAGGCAATTATCCCAATCCCTTTAATCCGGAGACTACGATCTGTTTCAGTTTATCGGAACCGAGCAAAGTTACTATTTCTATCTATAATAATCGCGGTCAGCTGGTGAAAAGTGTTATAGACGACTTCTTGCCGACCGGAGAACATAGAATAATTTGGGATGGTCGTGATGAGAGATATAAACAGGTAAGCAGTGGAGTATATTTCTATCGTATGCAAGCAAATGAATACTCAGAAGTAAGAAAAATGCTTCTGCTGAAATAGGATCACCTGTATATGAAAATACTTAAAATAATTTTCTGGTTTGATCAAACCTTGCGTTGGGGGAACTATGTATAAATCAAGCAGGTTCTTGATATTGGGCTTTCTGTTTCTACTTTCATCTTTTTTATATGCTCAATATGTAATAGAAGATTTTAATCTGGGTACTATTGATCTTCTCTCTTATCCCGGTGAAGATATGCAACCTGATGCTTGGTCTTTAGATTCAAGTAATACCTATGGTGATTCACAATACTCTTTAAAACTTTTCGGTAATACCTGGAAGATATTGGAGATAGACCCTTTACCATTAACCACCGATTCTGTCTGGCAAGTTGCCTCTTTTATCCAATCTGTCGGTAGATATCAAGGTTTTGGATTAATGGACAATGAAAATGTCCTCTTTTATTCTTTTGCTGGTACAACTATGCTCGATATTGAAGAGTGGCTCTCTGTTTATCAGGGCTACTTTCCCAATAATACATGGAATCTCTATCAATTGCCTGTCGGAAATGATTGGATGGCTTGGTTCGAATATGAACCAACTATCACGAGTATCGTCTTTGTTAATGACAACGACAATCTACCTCAGCCGGGGGTCCTATTTTTCGATATGATCTTGGATATCACAGAAATACTCCCTTCGCAACCACAGGTACAGATCACTTATAATTCTAATCGAATCTACCACACAAGCTCACATCAACGCCAATTTGATGTGCAGTTTTACAGTATTGTTGATGACCCTGATTATGATGAACATCAGTATTATTGGGATTTTGGAGATGGAGGAACAAGCAATGAACAGAATCCGGCTCATACTTATCTGATAGTAGCTGATTACCCCTTTACAGTGTTTTTGGCTGTTATCAATCCTGCCGGTAATTGGGGTTTTGCTTCGACACAGGTAGATATACCTGATGGTGATTCTAATTTACCTCTCAGGATCAATTTTGTGGGTGATGTAATGTTAGCACGTAGTTATGAACAAGCCGGTGGGATCATTCCTACTCAGGGTGTGCAGGCCATTTTTGAACCGACTCTCCATTTGCTCGGAAATGCAGCCGACATCACTGCTATCAATCTCGAATCCCCTCTGACCACTGCTACAACCACCCACCCCACCAAAACTATCTGTTTTAAAGGACACCCTAATAACGTTGCTGGACTCGTTTATGCCGGAGTTGATCTTGCCTGCTTGGCAAATAACCATATCTTAGACTATATGTTACCCGGTTTACAACAAACACAGCAGGTTTTAGAGACTGCCGGTATTAAACACCTCGGTGCAGGTGCTAACTCATATGAAGCATATCTTCCGGCTTTTTTTACTAAGAAAGGGATCAATGTCGCTTTTCTCTCTTCTAGTGACCGCACAGGACATTATAACAACTTCCAGCCCTATTTGCAAGCCGGATACAACAGACCAGGTTTTGCCTATATGACACCCTACTATGTTCAGCAACAGATCAACTCTGTAAGGGATATTTCAGATTTAGTGATTATGTATCTTCATTCCGGAAGCGAATATTCTCTCGGTCCGGTCAGTGATTACGACTATTTCAGATATGGTGAGCTATATGTCGGAGAAGAGTTTCTTGGTCGTTTGGATATTCCAAAGATGTGGGATAGAGAAATTCGTCACTACATGATTGATTCGGGTGCAGATCTTGTTGTTTCCCATCATCCGCATATTATTCAAGGTTTGGAAGTGTATAACGGTAAACTGATCGCTCATTCACTCGGTAATTATATCTTCGATCTCGATTATCCGGAAACCATGCCGACTATGATCCTCAATGCCGAAGCCGATGAAACCGGCTTTGTCGGCTATTCCGTTACACCGGTCTATATAGACGATTATATCCCACAGCCGGCTACAGGACAGCTCGGACTACATATTCTCGATTATCTCGCCCGTCGTTCCAAAGAACTCGACACTTATCTCGACATAGACCGAGACGAGATCAGGGCTTATGTTATCATGGATACTCTGTCAATGAACTTCTCAGATTTCCATTATGAAGGAGTACTCAGCTTTCAAGAACAGAACAACATCTGGTATTCCCGACCTTTGCGTTTTACAAGAAATGCCTATCCAGCAAATCTGATGTATATACAACCTTCTGGTAATTACCAATACCGACTGGGAAGAGAACTTATCTGGTTTGGTAATTTTGAAGATGAAGGGTGCACCTTATGGAATACGTCCAATTCTAATGTCTCTTATGACAACATAACAGCCTATCAAGGAGAACGTTCTCTTAGACATAACAGAGCTCCCGGTACCGGCTCTCTCTCCAACAATCTCAAGCTAAGGATAAAAAAATACGAGAATACCGGCTATACACTGAATGGTTATATTAAAACAGAGAGCATTGGTAGTGCCAACATACAGATCCGTTATTATACTACCCGGACAATTTCTTATGCTCTTGGTAGCGAAGATTTAGTAGTTTCATTATCGGGTACGAATGATTGGACTTACTTTCACAAAGAGTTAAGTGTTCCTGGAAATGCCGGGTATTTTGATATTTATCTGATGAGTAACGGGCAGGATTTAGGAGCTGGTTCTGTTTGGTTTGACAATGTAGGTCTCATAGAATGGACACCCTGGCAACAATATGATAACAACCAACCAATGGTAAACCCTAACGATTTCTATTATGTGCAATTTCAAACACCAAGTCAAACAGATTTAGCTACCCTGACTTATACCGAACGTACTTATAGCAGTGGACAAATTAGATCGTTGGCAGCTGACTCATCTTCCAATAGAACAATACAGCCAGCCAAATTACATAGTAATTACCCCAATCCCTTTAATGCCATTACCCATTTTTCTTTCTCAGTTAACACTCCAGGTGAAGCAGAACTGATCGTCTATAACATCAAAGGACAAAGAGTTCGTAATCTATACAAAGCTCATGTTGATAGTGACTCTCAGATCACTCTGATCTGGGATGGGAAAAACGATTTCCGGAAAGATGTAGCCAGTGGTATCTATTTCTATCAACTGCTCATTGATAACAAACCAATATCCATAAAAAAATGCCTGCTGTTAAAGTAGCATTAGCAATATTTACAATCTGGTTTCATTATCTTTAATCTTACAGATTAGATAGAACTCTGTACCGAAAGACCATGAAACTTGTCATAGCAATATTAGTGAAGTAACAGATACTATAATATCCTTATCTCATTAATTTATCGTTAATTATGCTGCTTATCTAATAAATCACTTTAATTTTATCTCGTATCTAACTTATTTATAGTCTCTTTCTTTCGTATACCTTTAGGAAGCAACGTAGTCGGCTTGGGCTAACTACGCTCCTCCCTAAAGAAAGAATAGAGAAATATTTTGAAGTTGAAAACTACTTGTTAAAACAAAAGAGAGGCAACAATGAAGCTGCCTCTCTTGAAGTTTTGTTAGTATTAGTCTGATTATACTATGACAATTAGACCGATCATCTTCTGATTCTTATTCTATTTTCAGAGTCATTTTGATCAATTCTTATCATCGTTGGAAGTGTTTCCGTCGAGGCAATGACTATATAGAATCTTCTTTCACCGGAGACCGCTTCTGAAAACTCATTATTTCCAACTGTTGTTACAAGAGTCCACTCATCTTCTGGTAGATAAGGATCATCTGTTGCATAAATCTTGTACGAATTAGCTCCTTCAACAAGATCCCAACTTAAAATAGCATGATCATCAATGATCGAAACATTAACGTTAGTCGGAGCAGGCAGTTCTGGAGTTCCTGAACCGGTTAACTCGATATCATCAATATACCAATAGTTTATATTATAACTATTTCCATCAAATACCCAAGCAAAATAGAGATGATCTACTGACTGTTCACCAAGTTCAATGTTGACTGTTTGAGCTGAGACATTACCTGTCGGTGTTATCTCCCAGATAGTATTCCAGTTAGTCTGATCGGTTGAAGTTTGAATCTTAAGAGTATAACTCCCTGAATAATGATCTACCATATGTTTGAATGAGAGTGTCATATCTGATCCTCCCGGTAGAGCTACTAAAGGTGTCATTACTCTGAATACATCCGTTAAGGAAGGACTCCAATAAAATCTTAATTCAGGTGCTTCACCACCAGAAATAGAGGAATTGGTTACTCCCCAATGATTATGAGTTCTTGTCCAATCAAGTGGAATATCTCCAACAGCAACACCTGTAAAATCCTCTTCTAGATAGATTACTCCACTTGGTCTGGCAGTAACAATATTAGACCTGCCGGATTCTCCTTCATCATATTGAGCTTTCACATAGTAACTATAGGTTGTACCGTTTACAACATTAGAATCAGTGAATTCAGGGTTTAGTATCAAAGAGCTATTAATTTGCACTGAATCTCTGTAGATATTATACCCTAAGAGAGTTCTGCTTACAGGGGGTGTCCAGTTCAAATTGACAAAACCATCACCTGCATCTGCTATTAGATCTGTGGGAGGAGCTAAATAAGGAGCACCATTATCGGCAAAGAGCATTCTGATCTGAGGTTTGTTGCTGCTTGTATTATTTGTTGTAGCGTCTGTTTGATCTGCACTATCCGACCAGGAATATCTGAAGCCATTAGTATGGGTAAATACTCGTTGTTGTCCTGAGGAACTATAATTAGGGACCCTATTGAAGGCAGTATCAACTAAGATATTATCTACTCCATTCCATGCAAAAGGAACATCTAAAAGTAACATATCCCATCCTCCTGCTACAGGGGTATAGCTCGGAGTAGAATAGACCAACTCAAAGGGACCATCATCGTGGCTTGAGACATCATCAGCTGCTGTATGCTTCATTCTGATGATAAAATCAGGCAAACTATGTGCTGGTGTTTGATGCACGTAAAAACCTACTCGTATCAAGTCACCCGGTCCTTCAAAGCCGGCAGCATTGATCTCTGCAGCTGTATAGACCATCTGCCCTCTTAAGCTTCTATACCAGATATTAATTGGGGCGGCAGTTGTAGTACTATTTACACTAGTTCCTGTTCCAATAGTTACCTCACCAGGTGGTGGATTTACTGTCATGGAAACAGGAACACTGACCTCTACTACGCTATTGTTATCAAATACAAGGTTTGCTGTATATTCGCCAGAAGAAAGATTAGTCGCTGTGAATGTTACATCAATGATGAGACTGGTTCCTGCTGGAACAGTGCCGGAAAGGGGTGATATCGAAAGCCAATCGGTGCGAATGGCTCCTATCGGTTGGATAAACTCTACTTCATCTATTCTTCTCTCTTTTTCCATATTTATAGGTTCATTGATAGCATTATCTAATTCATTAACAACGGCTAAGATTCTTGTTCCTTGTGGATTGATTGTAAAAGTCAGAGTGGCTTCGCCATCATTTGTTACTAATAGTTGTTCTGTTATTACTTGATCATGATTAATTGTTACCGCCAAATAATCAGGTGTTACATCGATCTGGGGTTGAGGAACGTAGATAAGATTAAAATTGACCCCTGATGTGGTTTCATCTTCCAATATAACTACATTGGTTACCGTTTGCGGTTCATAATAGGGGTGTGATGCTGTTACATCATAATTTCCGACAGGCAAAACCAGTTGATAAAAACCTGTGTTATCAGGATTGGTAGAATAATAACTCGCTTGAACTATTGCTTCTGTAACATCGCTAGTACCACCGGTTAAGGTAACATAACCCTCTAAAGTCCCCAGTTCCATATAGTTCATTGTCAGTATCAAAGCCGAGTGAGCGTTGAGACGACCTGTCCCCAGCATTCCGATATAACTCGGATTTAAGTGATAGATCTCATCAGTAGTATCTCGTAAAATAGATGCAACATCCATTGCAGTTAAAAGACCATAGGCATGAGAAATCATTAGAGCAGCAACTCCGGAAGCATGAGGGCTTGCCATGGAAGTACCTTGATAAAACGCATAACTACTACCGGTAAGAGTGCTCAAAACTCCACGTTCAGTAACAGAATTTGTTTCTCCACCGGGAGCAGAAATATCTACCCAAGTATCATAAGTCGAATACCATGATCTAATGTCTTGATTATTGGTCGCGGCAACTGAGAAAGCACCTTCGTAGCAACCTGGATAACGCATTCCCGTAGAATTGCTATTACCGGCAGAAAAGATTGTTATCCCTCCATTTAGGGCATTGCCACCACCATTGGCATTAAAATAATCTATGGCATCAAGGACATTTTGATCATAATAACCATCATTTGTATATCCCCAACTGTTTTGAGAAATCGAAGCACCATTGTCGGCAGCATAGATCGGAGCAAGATGGAAACCACCATTACCACCTGAAGAAAACACCTGACAAGACATTAAACGAACACCATCATTGGCACCAGACCCTCCAGCTACACCCGATACTCCAACATTATTATCGTTAACGGCTGCTACAGTTCCGGCTACGTGTGTACCATGATTTCCGGGATTGATAGTAGAAGTTCCTTGAGCAAAGTTGTATCCCAAATCAGGCCACATATTTCCTGCTAAATCTGGATGAGTATATTGAATACCATCATCAATGATGGCGACTATTACATCGGGGTTTCCCTTCTCAATATCCCAGGCATCTACCAGACTAATATCTGCTCCCGGAGTTCCATTCTGCTGTCCGGTGTTATGATAATGCCACTGTTCGTCAAAGCGAGGATCATCAGGAGTCCAACGAGTAAGATAATCTTCTCGGATCGTATCATCGAATAGAACTTTTATATATTCTGGTTCTGATACAGCAATAATATCGAGCTTATCATAAGCTAAGACTATCTCTCTGATATCATGGTAATCAGGAAAGCGTAATTCATACCAAAGATGAAAACCCCAGGCACGACGCCGATCACGGTGCTTTTCATCAAAGGCAGGACTATCGAAAAGAAGACTCACTTCTTTGACAGAATAATAATGGTTCAATTCATCAATCTCAGGGAGTTTAAACATTACATAACCCTGATCGTCATAACCGACAGGATTGTTATCAAGATATTCGGTTAAATCTCTTTCAAATTTGATGCGAATATGGGTGTGATATACCGCATCATCGGGGATTCTAGTTACATCAATCTCCGGTCGTTCACCAAAACGGACTTCATAAGCCCAAGAAGCAGTGACGATCAGAAAAATGACAGAAACTAAAAACATACTTCTTAAGATAGTTTTCATAACTCTCTCCTTAATAATTTTCTATCTATTTACTATAAATTCTCTCTACTCTATTGCTAATTCTTATATTTTTAAATGCGGTTGTTTTTCTGAATAGCAGTTTGCTATATATTGAGAATAAAGCAAGAAGCGGTGCAGATGTTAATATATAGATCAACATTTCATAAGTAAAAACTCTATTCAAGAGCACTGAAAAAAATAAAAAAATTACATCAACCATCTAATAGTAACAAAACCATTGCATTTCTCTTTGTCAAGTATTTTATTGCTCGAACTATTAATTAATGCACAAATCATGCTTTATTTGATCCTTAAAAAACTGTACATCGCTGCTAAACAGTCTAAATTGATGAATTATTCTGTCTCGTCGAATACTTTGATAGGTAGACTATAAAGTACAGAAAACGAATAACAACCTTACCATTAATATAATAGTGACATTAGTGTAATAAATATGCTACACTATTCTATCATTCCCTGTCAAAGTTCAGAGAAAAGATTTTGTTTTAAGCCAATACTTGTCTAAGTTGCAGTAATAAACTGATCAGTCAGATTGATAGCAAAGAAATTGAAATAAATGATTGACAAAAGGATATTGCTTAGTATATATTGATGCAAGAATATTGCCAAAGAGAGGATTAAATGAAATTATACAACAAGATTCTTCACAGTAGGCCTTTCTTTCTTATTGCCGGTCCTTGTGTAATCGAGAATTATGACATAACTATGCGGGTCGCAGAGAAACTGACTGAACTCACTTCTCAGCGAGGACTAACGTTTATTTATAAATCCTCTTATCTCAAAGCTAACAGAACATCAGAGTCATCATTCAGTGGTTTGGGTCAAGAGGAGGGGCTAAAAATACTATCAAGAATCAAACATGCTCTTGATATTCCTATATTGACTGATATTCACGAAGCAGAAGAAGCAGATATCACAGCTGAGGTAGCAGATATTATACAAATTCCAGCATTTCTTTCTCGTCAGACGTTTCTCTTAAAAGCAGCAGCAAGAACAAACAGAATCGTTAATATTAAAAAGGGACAATTTATGGCGCCAGAAGACATGAGTTCAGTGACAGAAAAAATCTTAGCTGAGAATAACTCCCAGATTTTACTCACAGAACGAGGAACTTTTTTTGGGTATCATAATCTGGTAGTAGATTTTCGCTCTTTTCCGATCATGAAACAACTTGGTTATCCGGTTGTGTTTGATATAACCCATAGCTTACAGATGCCTTCCATATCTAAAGTATCCGGAGGTACTCCCGAACTGGCACCTATGATGGCAAAAGCAGGATTGGCAACCGGGATGGTGGATGGCCTTTTTTTAGAGACCCATCCTGAGCCGGCAGAAGCTTTAAGTGACGGGATGAGTATGATCAAGCTTGAACTCTTATCTCAAATCCTTGATGGACTGCTGGAACTTGTAGAGAGGTCTTAGATGAATAAAACCGAAAATATAAAGTTATTGATCATGGACTGTGACGGAGTACTATCTGATGGCAAAGTTATTTATACGGAGAAAGGATGGGAGTCAAAAGCATTTGCTGTATCAGACGGTTTGGGGTTATCATTATTACGCTTTACAGATATTAAAACAGCAGTAATTACAGGCAGAAATTCACATGCTTTAAAAAGGCGTTGTCAGGATCTTGATATTGATTTTCTCTTTCAGGGTGTTAAGGATAAGGTTTCTGTAGTTAACGAAATATTGGAATCTCTCTCTCTGGACTGGCAGAATACGGCCTTTATAGGAGATGATTGGAATGATTTTCATCTCCTCAAGAAAGTTGCTCTATCTGGAACACCTCAACAGGCACCAAAAGAGATCAAAGAAATCGTTGATTTCATCTCTCAACACCGTGGTGGTGATGGTGCAGTTAGAGAATTTATTGAATATATCCTTCATGGGCAAGGGATCTTTGACAATGTGATCAAGAAGTTTCTTGATTATACCAAAGAAGAAGGAAATCAGAATTAGCGGTATGAATAGCTTTAGTTTTTACAGAACTACTTCTGATTTCAGGAAAGTAGGTAGAAAACAGAGATTTATTTATCTTGGATTTATATGCTTGAGCTTCGTCTTAATAATCCTTCAGTTAATGGCTTGTGATATGACAGAACAGAGATTTTATGAAACCATCGACCTAGATTACGCAGAAGAACAGAGTGATTCTGTCACTATATATGAGATATACGGAGAACGGATAGAACGATTGATCACAGCTCGCAGAATAGACCGTTATTATGAAGAAAACAGGATTGATGCCAAAGTAGTTAACATAACTGATTATAATGAAGATGAAACCGTAAGGATGACTCTTTATGCTGATTTTCTTACCATTGATGAGTCGTATAATACTTATGAAGCGAAAGATAATGTAGTCATCAATCACGAAAATGCAATTCTCTATACTGACTTGCTGACATGGGATCAGAACAATGATGAAATATTTGCTCCTAATGAGGTTATTATCGTCAGAGGGGATAATGTTCTGAAAGGATATGAGTTGGTAACAGATGCCGATTTTACTCGGATTGAACTGAGCAGAGTAACTGCTGAAGGTCATTTAGATGACGAAGATTTTGCTGATATTGTTTGGTAGTATGCTAATTCTGCATTCCATATCGCTTAATGCAGCAGAGAGGGATTTACGCCCTTATAGATTGATCAATGCAGACAGATTGTATGTTGACCGAATAGAAGATGAATATTTGACTCGTTTGGTTGGAAACGTACATTTCTTTTATGGTGATACTGAATTTTTTTCTGATCAGGCAGAACTATACGAAGTTAGTAAGATAGCACGGATGTTTGGTAATGTTAAAGTAATCGATGACTCTTTAACTATCTATTCTGACATAGTTGATTACTATCGTTTGAAAGAAGAGTTAATACTCACCGGCAATGTTTTAATCCTTGAAGAGCATGAAGATGGCACAGAAAGGACTTTTCAGTCGGACAAAGGAGAGTATTTACGCAATGAACGTCAGATTTATGCCTATGACAATATCCTTTTCTACGATCAAAGGGAGAGTATATATGGGTACTGTCATTATCTTGATTACAATATAGAATCAGGTTACGGTCTCATCACTAATAATCCTGAGATCAAAGTTGAAGGAGATGAATCGCTGACAATTACTGCAGAGAAAATAGAGTTCTATAAAGATTTTAATCGCCTTGCAGCTACATTTAATGTTAATACTATTTATGATGATTATCTGGTAACCAGTGACTTTCTACTCTTTTTCATTGATGATGAATATGCTGTGTTCCTTGGAGAACCTAGATTCACATCAGATATTGCCGAGGCAGTAGCTGAGGAATTCTATCTATATTTCGAAGATAGAAAAATCAAAAGTGCAACTCTGGAAAATAACTGTCTGACTTTTTTTGCTACTAAAGAAGGTGCAGAGAAAAAGAGTTCCGTAAAATGTAATTTAATGGAGCTGCAATTTTCAGAAGGCAAGATAACTGAAATGCAGGCATTTTATAATGTGATCTCTAATTACGTCAGTGAATCATCTGATCGCGATCAGATCATTAATTATGCTGAAAGTGAAGAGCTTGTGGTTACTTTCAATGATGAAAATGAGATTGAATCGGTCAAGTTTCTTGGTAAAGTATCAGGAAGATACAAGTTCAGTGACAAAGTAATTGACAGAACGGAATAAAAAGCTCATCAAAAGAATTATGAAACAAGATAAAATCAGAGTCGAAAATTTAGTGAAAAAATACGGGAATAAGACCGTTGTAAAGAATGTTGATCTTCATATAGAACAGGGTGAAATTGTCGGCATATTAGGCCCCAACGGAGCTGGAAAATCAACTACTTTTTACATGATATTAGGATTGACCAAACCAAATAAAGGAATAGTTTTTTATAACGATATCGATATCACCCATAAACCGATGTATAAAAGAGCACGTCTGGGGATTGGTTATTTAGCTCAAGCCCCTTCGGTTTTTCATAAGCTAACAGTTGAGCAGAATATAATGGCAATTCTGGAAACCTTGCATATCAGCAAAAAAGAACGTAAAAGAAGATTAGAAGAACATTTGGAAGAGTTATCAATGACTAAGCTGGCAAAACAGAAAGCTTATACTTTATCGGGTGGAGAAAGAAGAAAATTAGAGATAACTCGTACTTTAGTCACCTCACCATCGTTCTTTCTTATGGATGAACCTTTTGCCGGGGTAGATCCTCTTGCCGTTAATGACATTCAGAACATTATCAAAAAACTCCAAGAAGAGAAGAATATTGGTGTTTTGATCACAGATCACAATGTTTTAGATACACTGTCTATAACTCAGCGAGCATATATTATATTTGAAGGTCAAATTCTCTTAACCGGAACTTCTGAAGAATTGATCCATAATGAAAAGGCAAGAGAATTATATTTAGGCGATAAATTTCTCAACCCGTTTTTTGTAGAAAACAAATGACTAAGATCCAACAGGTTTTATCTCATAAGCAAGTACAGGAACTGGCACTAAAACCAAAGATGTTGCAATCTTTACAATTGTTGGTTTTACCGCAAATGGAGCTTGAGATGCAACTCAAGCGAGAACTTGAATTAAACCCGATACTCGAATTGCAAGAGGAAGAAGAAGAAAATATAAAAGAAGACAGGGAAAAGACACCTGATGAACAAGAAGAAACTGTTAAATCTGAAGAAACTCCTGATGAAGAATCATTGGATGAGCAGCTACTGAAAGAGAGTATCAATGAGATAAAAGAATTTAGTGATATCTTAGACGAATGGAATGATTACCACCGGGAAGTAAAAGAGGAAATCCGAGATAAGGATATCTTTGAGACCTATAATAATACCCAATATGATGACACAATAAAAGATAAGAAGAACAGTTTTTATTATCAACTGGAAGATTTGCCACTAACTGAGGAAGAATTGGAATTCGCTCGAGAATTAGTAGAGAATACTAACGAATTCGGATATCTTACACCAGACTTTGATATTTATGAACTGTCGAAAGAGAATCTCTTATCGGTAACTGACGATGAAGAACTTAAGAAAAGAGCTGAAGAAATCCATCAAACTATCTTAAAATTAAAGCCAAGAGGCATCACTGCTCGATCTATTAGCGAATGTCTTGTTGCCCAACTCAATGAAAGAGACAACGATTACGAGTTACTTTCATATATTATCAAAAATCACTTTAATGATCTGATTCACCGCAGATATCAGAAAATAGCGGCTAAATTATCAGTTCATCTTGATAAAATTCTTCTCTGTCGTGATGCGATCTCACTTCTCAATCCTAAACCGGGGTTATTGTTATTAGCCGATAATATTGATTATGTCAGTCCTGATGTGATTATCAAGAAAATTGAAGATGAATTTGTGATTATCGTCAATGACTTCAATATCCCCCATCTAACTATCAGCCGTTATTATAGAGATATGATAATGACGGGACGAGTAAAAGACAAAGAGATGCTTGGATATATAAGGGATAAAATCAATTCTGCTAAATTCCTGATCAAATCTCTCTATATGCGTAATCAGACTCTCATCAAAGTTACTAAAGCTATTATTGAGCATCAAAGAAATTTCTTCTACAATCACTCCGGAATACTGGAACCCTTAACCTATAATGTTATAGCCACGGAACTACATGTTAGCGAATCTACAATCTCTCGAGTCGTAAAAGACAAGTATGCTGATACCCCATTGGGGATGATCTGTCTGAGAGACTTTTTTACTACATCAGCAGGTAAGACGGAGAATTATGAAGATATATCCCGTGATAATGTCCAGAAGCAGATTCAACAAATAATCAATTCGGAAGACAAGGCACATCCACTTTCTGATCTAGAGATCACAGCAATGCTGAAAAAAATGAATATAAGTGTTTCCCGTAGGGTTGTACAAAAATATCGTGAGAGTTTAGGGATATTAAACAGCAGATTAAGGAGGTTAGAGAGATGACTTTTCGGGTAGCAATAATTGGTGGTGGTCCCGGTGGATATGTAACAGCAATTCGTTTTCAACAGAAAGGAATTGAAGCACTTCTATTTGAAAAAGAACGACTGGGTGGAGAATGCCTTAATTGGGGTTGTATTCCTACAAAAGCATTAGTAAAAATTGGCGATCTATACAATGAAATCCAACATGCAGAAAAATTTGGTATCAACATTGAGAATATTGGCTTTGACTATAGAAAAATTGGTGATCGGAAAAATGATGTCGTAGAAAAGCTGGTTTCTGGTTTAGAATTTATAATCAAGAAAAGAAAAATCAATCTCATATCACAAAAGGTTATATCAATACAAAAGAGAGAATCAAAATTCACAATCAAGACAGCCGAACAATCCTATGAAGCTGATTACATAGTCATAGCAACAGGTTCACGGCCTGCTGAACTTCCCAATATGAAGTTCGATGGAGAAAATTTTCTCTCTTCCCGTCACATTCTAACTCTAACAGAGTTACCGAAACATCTGACTATTATTGGAGGTGGAACTATCGGCTGTGAATTTGCTTCCATTTGTGCTAATTTAGGCGTAGAAATCGAAATAATCGAACTACTACCCAATCTTTTAAATAATGAAGACAGAGAGATCGGAAAAAAATTACACTTAGCATTCAAGAAAAAAGGCATTAAGACTCATCTAAACACTAAAGTAAATGAATACAGAATTGAATCCGGAAAAGTATTTCTTAAACTCACAGACGGTAAAGAGATTGTAACAGAAAAAGTATTGATCAGCACCGGCAGGATTCCTTATTGTGATATTGAATTTGAGAATTGTCAGCCGGAAACAGAGCGTCAAGCAATGAGTATTAATGATGAGATGGAAACAACAATTGAGAATATGTTTGCTATTGGTGATGTAACTGGTAAGTTAATGTTGGCACATACAGCATCTAAGCAGGGTCTTTTAGTAGCAGAGATTATTGAAAGGAGGATCAATCAAAACAAAGATACCGAATCGTATAAGTTGATCTATCAAAATATTCCCAGATGTACGTTCACTGAACCGGAAGTAGCTTCTGTCGGACTGACTCAAGAACAGGCAGAAGAAAGTGGATCAGAGATAGAGATTGGTAAATTCACCTATATGGGCAATGGAAAAGCCATCGGTTTAGGAGCAACTGATGGTATGATAAAAGTCATTGCCGATAAAAATAACAGAAAGATATTGGGAATGCATATTGTTGGTGCACAGGCAACTGAACTGATTACAGCGGGCAGTATAATGATCAATCTTGGGCTGACCATCAACGAACTGCACAAAGTGGTTTATGCACACCCGACTCTTTCCGAAATTATTATGGAAGCTGTTGAAGATTTAGACAAAGTAGCAATCCATAAAATTTGATTTTGCTTTTCTACTGCAGCAAGTTATTATTTAATTAAACGATATATATGATCTTTTTTGCGTTAGAATCTATATACAGAGACTATGATAACGGAAACGAGTAAAGACGAAAAAGGATAGTTTAGTGGCAATGAGAAAACCTGAGTGGTTACACATTAAAAGAACCGGAATCCACGATGCAAATATTGCTACAGAGAGACTTATTCAAAAATTGAACCTGCACACTGTTTGCGAAAGCGCCAGATGTCCCAATAAGGGAGAGTGTTTTAATAACCAAACCGCTACTTTTATGATTCTCGGAGATGTTTGTACCCGCAATTGTACTTTCTGCGCTGTAAGTAAAGACAAAGATCTATTATTAAAACCAGACGAGCAAGAGCCACAAAGAATAGCGGAAGCAGTAAAAGTACTTCAACTCGATTACGTAGTCTTAACGATGGTAACCAGAGATGATTTGGAGGATGGAGGTGCTGAACATTTAATTAAAGTAATTCAAGCAATTCGTTCTCTTTACAAAACGGATGTTGCTATTGAAATCTTAATTTCCGATCTACAGGGAAGTGCGTTTTATCTGAGAAAGATTATTGATACTGATCCAACCGTATTTAATCATAATATAGAGACCATCTCTCGCCTCTACCCTCAGGTGAGACCACAAGCTAATTACCAAAGAAGTTTGCATTTGTTAAAAGCAGCCAAAGAATACAATCAGAACATGTTAACAAAAAGTGGTTTTATGGTTGGTCTTGGTGAGTCTGAGACTGAAGTGATCTCTCTGATGCGAGATCTTCTTTCTGTTCAGGTAGATCTGTTAACTATTGGGCAGTATTTAGCACCATCAAAAGATCATCATCCAGTTTTTGAATATATCACCCCTGAAAAATTCACTTTCTATCGTCAAACTGCCCTCAATTTAGGTTTCAAAGAGTGTTTTTCAGGACCATTTGTCAGAAGTTCATATAAGGCAAGAAATGCTTTATACATCAAAAAAAATCAATGTTAATAACCATAAGGGGGTCCTACCATGCAAATTACAATAACTGCAAGACATTTTGAATTAACTAAACCAATCCGGGATTATGTTGAACAATCTTGTGACAAATTAACCAAGTATTTTGACCATATCATTAATATTCATATGACACTTTCATTGGAAAATGCCAGAAACATAGTTGAGATGAGCTTACATGCTGCAAAATTCAACCTGCAAAGTGTCAGCGAAGAGATGGACATGTATCTGGCGATCGATACTGCTGTTGATAAGATGGAGATTCAGCTCAAGAAGCTGAAAGATAAAGTGACTGATCATCAGAAGAGGAGTGTAATGAAAGATCCCAACTTTTTCTATTCCAATGTGTTTGAACGAACTTCCAATCCCAATGGCAAGAAAATGATTAAAACAAAAAGAATTCATGCTGAGATAATGACTGTCTCGGATGCTATAGATCTTTTAGCACAAAAGGATAAACCCTATATGATTTTTCGAAACTTGGAAACAGACAAGATAAATGTATTGGTTAAGAAGAGTGACCTGTTATACAAACTGATTGAGCCGTGATCGTAATCAGTGTCGCCCTTCAATACAATACTTGGTAAGAGCTGGCAGGAAGCCATTCCAAGAACTACTCAGGGTGACTATATATTGTAAGAGTAAATATTAAAAAGCATAATAGACCGAAGGGGAGTTACTTGTATTCCCTATAATGACCAATGTTGGGGACTAAGAGATGAAGATATTAACGGTAAGAGATTTTTTTGAAAGCAAGAACAGAGAATTTGCTTTATCGGTCATAACTGAACCACACACATTAGATAATAATATTCAAGAGAGTCAGTTACACAGACCAGGTCTCGCCTTAACTGGATATTTAGAACGATTTGCCTATAAGAGAATCCAGATTCTGGGAGAGACTGAGATAAGCTACATGCAAACCATTGATGATAAAACTCTCTATGATAGAGTCAAAGAGATGTTTGAGTTTAACATTCCTCTAATCATAGCAACTAAGGGTTTATCCATCCCTCAGCAGGTAGAATTTTTAGCTAATGATATGAATATCGCTATTATGACCAGCCGATTATCTACTGATAAGTTAATTGTCGGTTTAACACGTTTCCTCAGGGAATATTTTGCTCCGCAAAAGTCCATGCATGGAACTCTTGTTGAGGCGTTTGGTGTTGGCATGCTCCTCACCGGTAAGAGTGGTATTGGCAAGAGTGAATGTGCTCTAGATCTTGTAGAGCGAGGTCACAGAATGATCGCCGATGACATTGTAAAAATTATTCAAACTGATGATACTCTCACTGGAACATCGGTCAACGATTTCGGTTATTTTATGGAAGTTCGTGGAGTTGGTCTGATTGATGTCGAGAGGATGTTTGGTATCGAGGCAGTGCGTAAAAAGACAGTAATTGATACTCAGGTAGAATTACTACTTTGGCAGGATAATTTGGATTATGAGCGAATTGGGCTAACTAACAACTATGTTGAAATCTTAGGAGTAAATATCCCCATTATCTATCTACCCGTTTCTCCCGGAAAGAATGTCTCAGTGATACTGGAAGTAATTGCCTTAAATCATATCTTGAAGAACTATGGTTACGAGGCAGCAGAAGTATATCAAAGAAAGCTTCAGGAGAGCATCCAGCGAAAATCGGGATTAAAAAAGATTAATGAAACAGAAGAAGAATCTTAATGGCTTCAATATTATGAGTTGGTAAATATGATCAAGAAAAAGATAATTGTTGAGAACAAATTGGGGCTTCATGCCAGACCCTGTGCGATGTTAGTTAAAACTGCATCCAAGTATAGATCTGATCTGCTTATTAAAAAAGACAATATTGAAGTCAATGGTAAGAGTATAATGGGCGTCATGATGCTCGCTGCCGAATACAAATCGGAGTTGGAACTTATTGCTAACGGGGTAGATGAAGAATTCATGGTCGATGAGATAAGCGAACTTTTCAAATCCAAATTTAATGAAGAATAATGAAAACTCTTAGAGGTATTGCTGTTTCTCCCGGTATTGCTATTGGTGAAGCGATCATCAAACAGAAAAAGAAGATCAGTATTGAGAACAAGTATATCGAAAATTCTGATAAAGATTCCGAGATAGAGAGATTTAATCATGCAGTAATGGCCGAAACAAGCGAATTAGAAAGATTCATTGAAAATTATACTAAAACTAAAGAAGATAAAGAACTACTTAATACTCATAAAGCCATTCTCCTTGATCCCCTTCTCTCAGAAAGAATTATTGCTCAGATTGACAAAGAGAACTTTACCGTAGAGAATGCTCTTTATAATTTCTTATTAGAAATAACAAATATCTTCGATAAAATGTCTAACGATTATCTTGCCGAAAGAATTGCTGATTATGAAGATGTGATCATTAAACTGATCGACCGTCTTACTGGAAAGAAGGATAAGCTCTTTGAAGAGGAATTCCTAAAAAACCAAGATAAATCTTATATTCTGGTCATGGATAATATATCACCATCTGATGTTACTAAATCATATCATAGTAATGTCAGGGGTATTTGCCTGCAAAAGGGTAGTAAAACTTCACATTCTGCTATTATTGCCAGAGCACTCGGGTTACCTGTTATTGTTGGTATCTCAGCACTTTTTCAAAACATCACTGATAATACTCCTTTGATTATTGATGGTAATAAAGGAATAGTTATAGTCGACTCTGATAGACAAACTCTATCAAATTACCTGTCTCAATATCGAAAAGAGGAAGAAATCAGACAGGAATTAGAAGATATTGTAAATCTTCCCTGTCTTACCAAGGATGGGAAAAAAATCTCTCTGATGGCGAATATCGAGTTAGAACAAGAAATTGATGTTGTGTTGAGTAATAACGCAGATGGTGTTGGTCTTTTCCGGACTGAGTTTCTTTTTGTTAATAGAGATAATCAACCCACTGAAGAGGAACAATTCCAATTATATAGTACTCTTGCCAAGAAATTGGGGGAAAAACAACTAATTATAAGAACATTTGATCTCGGTGGAGATAAAATATCTAATCTAGTCCATACCCCAAAAGAACACAATCCTTATCTGGGTTGCCGGGGGATTAGATTATCGCTTCAATACCCTGATATGTTCAAAAGACAGGTTAGGGCGATTCTACGTGCAGGATTTTATGGAAATGTAGCTATGATGTTCCCCATGATATCTTCAGTAGATGATTTCATTGCTGCCCAAGAAATAGTATCTCAATGCAAGAACGAGCTCAAAATCAACAAAATACCCTATAACAATGAAATAAAAATCGGGATAATGATAGAAGTTCCTTCAGCAGTTCTCTGTGCAGAAGAATTGGCAAAAAGGTGTGATTTTTTTAGTATCGGCACAAATGATTTGGTACAATACACACTTGCCGCTGATAGAAACAGTGAAATTGTAAGTAAATATTATGACTCGTATCATCCAGCCATATTCAAACTCATCGCTATGACAGTGAACATCGCCCACCGTTTTGGCAAGAATGTATCGGTTTGTGGTGAATTAGCTTCAGAATACGATTTTATCTGCCTGCTGATCGCTTTGGAGGTAGATTCACTCAGTGTTAACCCTAATAGTCTTCTCGCTGTGAAAAAAGCTATCATGAACTGTAATTTTGCTGAAACTAAGAAAATAATCAGAAAGATTTTTAAATTGAACCGTGCTGAAGAGGTCAGAGAATTGATCAATAGCTTCAGCAAATAGGACTAATCGGAGGTTTACTATGAAAAGATTAGTATATGATTTCAGCAACCTGCTTCGCTCAGACAAAATGGCTCACGGCATATCTAATGCCGATATTACTGAGTATTGTAGTGACATTAATCAGACTCATCAACGAATCTTAAATGAACGGGCAGATAAAGTACTCGGCTTTTATGACCTCCCTAATCAGGATATTCATGATCTGATAGAAACTGCTACAGAACTCCAGGAAAGATTTGATAATTTCGTAGTACTCGGTATTGGTGGCTCAGCTTTGGGTAATAAAGCACTCTATTCGGCATTGGCAAATAGTAAGCAGCTAAAGAAGAAAGTCATTGTCCTTGATAATGTCGATCCTCATATGTTGCATCAGGTATTAGATTCCCTGGACCTTAAAAAAACCGTCTTCAATGTGATTACTAAATCCGGTACCACTGCCGAGACTATCGCAGTATTTCTCATCTGCCTTGATATCCTGAAAAAAGAATTTCCGGATAGTTACAGAGATCATATCGTTATTACTACAGATGCAGAGAAGGGTTTTCTCAGAGAACTGATCAAAAAAGAGGGCTATAAGAGCTTTGCAGTGCCGGATAATGTCGGAGGAAGATTTTCGGTCCTCACTCCTGTCGGTTTGCTATCTTCAGCTTTTGCAGGCATCGATGTTAAAGAACTGCTCAAAGGTGCAGCTGCCATGAGAGCACATTGTGAAGAACCTAATATATTTCTCAATCCGGCTTATCTGAATGGATTATTACACCATATCTTTTATCGCAAAGGGAGAAACATCTCTGTGATGATGCCCTATTCAAATGATCTTTACGATCTAGCAGATTGGTATAGACAGCTCTGGGCAGAAAGTTTGGGTAAAAGATACAATCTAGCAGGAAGTGAGATCATGGTCGGTCAGACTCCTGTAAAAGCTTTGGGTACTACGGATCAACATTCCCAGATCCAGCTTTATGTTGAAGGTCCAGAAGATAAGATAATAACATTTTTAGAGGTCAAAGAATTTGCCTATGATTACGAAATCCCAGATCTATATCCTCAAGAAGAGAGCTTTTCGTATCTAAACAATAAGAAACTAAGTACTCTCTTGAACACTGAAAAAATTGCAACAGAAATTGCCTTAAATAATGCCGGAAGACCTAACTGTTCCATAATTTTCCCTGCTCTCAAAGAATTTCATCTCGGTGAGTTTATTATGATGTTCGAGGTACAAACTATATTTACCGGATATCTCTTAAATATAAATCCTTTAGACCAACCGGGAGTGGAAGCAGGAAAACAAGCAACGATGGCAATGATGGGTAAAGAAAACCTTCAAGAACTAAAGAGAGAAATCGAAAGACATATAGAAGATAAGGAGAAATTTGGAGCAAAAATATGAGTAAACTCGATAATAATAATGTCTATAGCGTTGATCGGGAGGAAATGTATTACAAAATTATCCATCTCCCCGATCAAATCAGAACGGCATATTTTAACCCTAATATGCATATACCTGCCCATTTCACAACAACTAATGGTGTTTTAAACCTTAGTAAACCGATCAACAGAGTCATTATTGCCGGAATGGGGGGATCAGCCATATCGGGTGATATTATGCGAACTGCCTACTCTCATCTTATTCCTATCGAGGTCTGCAAGGACTATCAGATACCATTAATAAAAAAAGACGATCTGCTCGTAATATGTTCTTATTCAGGGAATACGGAAGAGACAATAAGCTGTTTTAAGCAAGGTGTTAACAAAGCTGCTTATCTCGCTGCTATTACCTCCAATGGAAAGTTACATGAACTGATCGATGATAATCATGTCTGGTGTCAGCTCCCCGATGGATATCCTCCAAGGGCTGCCATCGGGTTTTTGTTTTTTTCTATCATCCTTGTATTGGAAAAATTTGGTGTAATACCTCGCCGTGAAGGGGATGTCAGATCTACAATTTCTACTTTGATGCTTAAAGCGGGTGCTATATCGGGTAATGTTATGACTGAATTCAATATCACCAAACAATCTGCTTTAAAGATTTATAAGAAGATCCCTCTAATATATTCTTCTAATCCCTCTTTAACTCCGGTTGCTTACCGATTGAAGTGCCAAATTAATGAGAATGCTAAATATCCTGCCTTCTTTCACACTCTACCGGAAATGAATCATAATGAGATCGAGGCCTGGGAAAATAAGGTTTTTCATAAAATATTCATCCCGATCTTTATCTCATATATCGATGAAAAGGTTGATTATAAAAAAAGGGTAAAATTCCTACAGGATCTCTTCATAAAAGAAAATATAGAATACCTCGATTTTTATGCAGAGGGCTCTAACTATATCGAAAAAGTTTTTTCTCTGATCTATTTGAGTGACATGATCAGTTACTATTTAGCCATTTTGCAGAACATCGACCCCACCAAGATCGATTACATAGAAAAACTGAAGGATGAAATCTCTTAGAAGATAAACAGAACTCGAATTTGTAGTGAAAAATAAACAGGGCGATTCGTGTATCGTCCCTACAATTACATTTTACTACTAAGCTCGACTAAACAGGTAGCGTTGTAAACTGAAGACGAAAAAATGGGCTTACAACATCCCGGCTCCAAGATCTTATAGAATCCTAAATATTTATGAGAAGTTATCAGTGAATGTAGAAACTTCGAGAATATAACTACTAAAAAAAAAGAATCATAGATGGTTGTTTGGTCGCCCCTACAGCAATTGATAAACTCGACCAATAAAACAGACATCGATTGTATAATAAAAATCTCTTTAATCAATAGGGAGCACACGAGTGGGCTAGAGCCGACTCGTGTGCTCCCGTATGATTTAACAAAATTAGACTATTTGTTTAATAAACTCAACTCATATGCTTCAGTATATTGATCAGTCCGATCAAGATAAGTATAATACCGCCTAAAATAGCCATTCTTTTTTCAAAGAGAGAGCCAAATTTTTCTCCGATAAAAATGCCGGCTAAAGATGCAGAGAAGGTTACAATACCTAATATAAGAACAGGTATAAGAATCCGATAATGGAGCAGAGAAAAACTTATCCCAACTGATAGAGCATCTATACTAGTGGCAAAAGCTAAACCCAAAAGAATAAAGAAACCGGTCGGTTGAGAATTATTCTTATCTTTGAGCAGCGTTGATTCATAGATCATTTTAAAACCTATTAACGTCAACAAACCGAAAGCAATCCAATGAGAGTAATTTTGCACATAATTTATGATAGTCAGACCGGTAAACCAGCCAACCAAGAGCATCAATGCTTGAAAGAAACCAAAAAAGAGTGCAAATCTAAATGCATAATGGAGATGGAGTTGCTTTATTGCTGAACCACTCGCTACAGATACAGCAAAAGTATCCATAGATAAACCGAGTGATATGAGAAAGAAGGTAATTAAATCCAGATTAGATCCCTCTTCAATTCCTTGTTATGATATCTAAGGTATATAAAAAAGGGCAGTTATAAACTGCCCTTGATTAACTTATCTTAAACTAGTAGAGATCTTCTGCAATTCTTGTAAAAGTTCTTTTGTTGGTACTGAGTTATCGTCTCGAGCCCAACGGTTATCCATTTTCGTTCTGATTGGAGAATTATTTTGCACATAAGCAACTAAAGCATCCCGAAGATTGGTTTCGTAGCGGATGATCTGTGCTTCGGGAATCCGTGTCAGCAGAGTAAGACCGGCATTACCTTCAACCAGGAAATCACTTGTAGCAACCCGATATATCTTATCCGCTTGCCATGGTTCTCCGCCAATAAGAAGTTTGGTTACGCGATCAAAGTCATCTCTTCTTCTGCTATAGACCATTGTTATCCCTGCAACTCTCAAACCTGCTCTTGTTCCGGCAACACGTGTTTCTAAGATATCTTTTAAGATAGTACCTTCGATCTCTAAAACAGTCAGCTGATTATCAAAAGGCATTACATTATAAATATCACGATAGGTAATCGCACCGACCCCAATTTCTCCACGAATACCACCAAGATTTATAAAGGCAAAATCAGCTTCGGCATATTCCAGAATAGCGTCACAGACAAAGTTACCGATAATGTTCTGGGCATCTACACCCGCACGGGATAAATAGACTTCAGTAACCCCGATAACATCATCCATACCCTCTTCGGCAATTGCCGTTTGTCTGGCTATTTCAGCACCAACTTCCGGAACTGGGATAAATTCCTCTTCAAAAGTTGAAATCAATGCTCCACCATACAGTGATGGTAGTTCATAGCCGGAAATAGTCTTAGTCGCTTGATCTATTTTAAGAGTAACATGAGCTATTGAACTTCCGTAAGCCCATCCTTGAAATACTAATGTATGATTCAGAGGATCAACCCAAGGTTCATTAAACCCGCGATGCATGTGACCGGCTATAAAGACATCTATCCCTGGTATTTCATGAGCCAATTCCTGTGCATCATAGCCCCATCGTCTTTCTCTGTTCGGATCGGCATTTTTACCATATCTTTCTTCAAAACCTTCTAATGGTTCATAAGGTAAACCCATGTGACCGGCAACGATAACTATATCAGCACCTTTTTCGCGGACTTCTGCAATCAGATCTCCCAATATTTCTTCAGGGGGTAAAAATTCCAACCCCCGAATATGATCAGGAAAGCTCATCAAAGCCGTATCTGAAGTAGTCAAACCAATAATCGCAATCTTGACTCCCATCTTATCGATAATCTCATAAGGTTTGACATAGGGAACGAGTTCTTTTGTGTCCTCAAATACAATATTTGCGCCAAGAGTAGTAAATTCAGCATCTTCCAGCAATTCGATCAACCGTTCTTCGCCTAAATCGTATTCATGATTACCTATTAACACATAATCATAGCTGACCATATTGAAATAATCAACGATTGCTTGACCTTCGGTTTTTGTGCCTAAAGGGCGACCCATAAAGAAATCGCCGTTATCTATAAGTAGGTTGTCTCTTGTTACCCCATCTGCTTTATCTCTGACCATTTTGATATAGCGGGCATGGGAGCCACCACCACCGAGAATGGGTGGAAACTCCGGATTGATAAAGGTCGCCTCTACCCTATCCATTCCACCATGTATATCATTCGTAAACATAATATCGAGCAGTAGCTCTTCAGCAGCCAGATTGAATATTACCAGCAATCCGGCTAATATAAGTAATATTTTAAGTTGTTTCATAATTCCTACCATTTAAATGTTAAGGAGCTCTTTACCCGAACATAATATTCTCTAACCGTATCAGGCTCTGTTCTGTTTTCTGGCGTGTAATTATTCCATAACTCGGAATAATTATAATATCCATCCGGGAAGAGATCCATAGTGTCATACTTTCGATGAGTAAACTCGCCTGACAGATCGAGGAAGAAATCTCCATAAATTCTAAACCCAGTTCCTGCCGATATTATGGGATTAATTATCGGAGAAGGAATATCTGTTTCAGATGATGAGGGGCTGGTAACATAACTAAATCCCAATCTTAAAGGTACAGCATGTGGGAATATATGTTCTACCCCAAGATAATAATTCATAACATTATCATAGAAATCCGATATATCTGACCAATTAACAAACTCGAGGTCAAAGTGGAAAGTCGTTCTTAAAACATTTCTCGGTCTGTATTGAACACCCAGTCTGAGTGAAGCAGGATAATCGAAATCATGATCTAAATCACTGAAGGCATCTTCCACAGTCATCTCGAATTTAGGTGCGTACATGATCCCGGCACTTATCCTCTGAGAAATCTCGGATTTTAAACCAATACTGAAATTCAACCCACTATAATCATAGCCCCATCGTATTTCATAATCGTCAACAACAGCAGCATCTTTAGAATAGTCAGACCAGATAATCTTTCTTTCCGAACGAGATTTCCCGGAAAGCATATTAAGATTAAAACCTAAAGATGTTTCATTAAAGAGTATGTCATAACGATGATAAGTAAAAGCGGCAGTAACACCGTAAGAGTAAATATTTCCGTCATTTTCCAAGAAGTTAGTTGCTAACAACGGAGGGTAATTATCATTATCAGAACCTTCATTATTTCTTACCTGCTCTTCATAATAAGCATCGAAATTCACAAATGGCTTATAATCCAAAGCTCCGGCAATTGACAGATTACCGAATCTATGCTTGTAGGACATTGCTAATCCAAAATCGGTAAAGAAATTTGTATTGCTGACATAAGTCGCATCATCTACATAACTATCGAAGAAGTTCCACATCGGCATAGAACGGTTCTCTTCCAGCTGGGTTACATCAAAGACAAACTGAAAACCTAATCCGTCGTTGAGAAAACCTATATTAGCAGGATTGAGCATCCCATCAAAGATATTTGTCCCGCTGGCTGTACCTGTTCCTCCCATTGCTGCACTACGAGCATCAAGGTGAGTAATTCGTTTTCCTATTCCCAGCTCATAATTCTCATACAATGAATATGAAAACAGATGCCCTACTAAAGCGATCAATATGATGCATAAAAAGATATTCTTCATCTATCCCCCTGTAATTATATATTTCTTAAAATTTCCAATCTAGTTGTAATCTGATACTGTTAACCTGTTTCCAGACAGTAGTATAGTTTTCGTTTATACCATCTACGGGCGAATTCCACCAAGCACGCATATCAAGATCGCGTGTCTTATAGCGTTTTATTCTATATTTTAGGGTGAGATAAAGGTTACTGGAAATCCTGTCATAGAAAGTTAACCAGTACTTCATCCCCTGCATTCCCATAAAATCTATCTCCATATCTTCCCAATCCCAATGACTGATCCCGTGTCCATCCCAGAAAATGAATGAACCCTGAATCTTCATATTCTGATTAAAGTTATGTGTATAATCAACGCAGATATAGTCTCCATGTATCAGCATAGTACCTTGAGCTATATCAAATCCATCGGGTATCGGATTATTGGCTAAATACGTATATGGTGACATCCAAACACGATTATAGCGATATTCCAGATGTATCCTGTCCCTGTTAGAAAGATTTGCTCTGATGAAGGCAGTAGTTTCATCAGTTTTCGATACTCCACGGTCGGCATCGTCATCATAACGATTGATCTGATGTTTATATCTTAATCTGGAAACTAACCTGAAGATCGGTCGGTACTCCAGTTCACCCTGGAATCTGACACTCTTTCTGGAATCAGCTTTTCTTTCCCAGAGATCTAAATAAGCTCGGGTGATAGTAAACTTTTCATGAAAACGGTATCTGGTCTCGAAATAAACACCCTCTTCCGCTTGAGCTTGTGCCGAATTAAGATACATATCTGCTATCAACGGATTAACTAAAGTGTGAGCATTACTATCTAAAAGTGAATTCCTGAATTTTGGATGTTCGGAGAAACCTCTGGAATAGGGATTATCAAATGCAAGATCATAATTTCTGTAGAGAACTATGAAATTGAAATTCTCGAATTGGGTATAAGAACTAACCACCATAGCTTTAGGATCATCACCGATCTGTAGTTCATTTCCAGTAACAGAAAGTTCTGCATACTCACCTTGAAAAGATGTATTCCCTATAACAGTACGCCAGTTCAAACCCAAGACACGACGATAATCTCTCTCATATTCATCTGTCTTTGTAGAGTATAGATTGGCTATTTCACTATCTATAAGCTTAAATTTAGGATAATTGCGGCTTTCGCGAATCAAGACACTCGGTAGATCGGAATATATAGGATCTTCCGGAATAAGCACGAAGTCCTTATCATATATAGCTTCATAACCTGAAAACCCGATATGCGTTCCTACGAATGGTGAAAAGGCAATGTTGCCTCCAAAAAGTTTCTCTTCAACAAAATCTTTTCTCGGTGCTAACCACATCCTACGGAGCATGTTGCTGTTATTATAAACATGGTCTTCAAACTGTGCTAATTCATCATCATCAAATCTGTTAGTCATTGTGATCAGAGAGAATACTTCATCTGTGGGATTTCCCTCGGCATCGAGATGAACAAGGGCATCCTTCTTATCAATCGAACCAAACAGAGCTAATTCCAGCATCGGTCTTTTCCATTCGAAAGCTAAACCTCTTAGAGAATACTGTTGGGTAGTAGAAACATCACCATAGATTCCGGTAAGGCGTTTTGAGAAGCCATATCCGGTTTTTCGGGCACTATAAAAATCTGTATTTTCCATGACCAACCCCTCTCCAAAAGCTGCCCGATAGTTTCCGAAATATAGCTTCATGGAATTATCACCCCATAGATCTACATAATCTTCCCAACCAACATACATCTTACCATTATCCCAGATATCTCGGAAATTGGCATCCATTAAAGTCGGTTCTCCTCTCCTTGTTGTATATGATAATCCTGCTTTAAACCTGTTTTCATAACGAATACGAAGCTTATTAGTAACTTCTGCAGTATGCCTACCCAAATCAAAAAAGCCCCAGTAACTGAGATCTCGTCTCCTCGGTCCATTTTGCTCAACTACAAGCTCTTTGAGCATAGCTTCAGGTTCTTCGAAATACTCTCGATCGTTATATCTTAACTGATAATCAACAAATAGTCTCCCTACTCGTTCTTCATCTTCAGCATAATAGATGTAATGTCGCAGGTTACTTGCTCCATAATAGGAAATACCTGATGTGTTACGCAGATCACGATAATCGACTATTTTTTCACCTAAATTGCGTCGGCGAATAATAGCTGCTGCATCTAAAGGAGAAACATTAGGCATATTAGCAATATCGGTATAGGAGAGACGATTGAGATTCTGAGGGGTCATTAAATAATCTTCCCAGATATCAGCCAATGCTTCTTGCTCTCCCTCATAACTTCCGTAACGTTCGATCAAATATGCTATCTCTTCCCTTCTTTGGGCTGCTTCATCCATATCATCATAATAGGATATTGAGACCAATGGACGTAACTTCAGCATCGTTTCCTGATCAATTGATGGAATGTTGCGCAAGTCGTAAATCGTCCGGAAAAAGGAGATATAATGACGATAATCATAAATGTCTTCTGCCTGCTCATTAGTGATCGGTAAACTCTTTAATTCTTCGAGAGTAGCGGTATTTAAGTCAACTTTATCCCACTGTCCCAATAGCATTACAGCACTAATAAGCAGTAGATTCAAGAGGAGAATTTTTTTCATATCAACTCCGATTTATATGTTATTTATCCTTTAAATCCTTACGTATCATTTCGAGTAAACTATTTTAGCGAACTATATATTGTAAAGCTTTTTCTCTAATAAATCTATCATGTTGTTTTTAAGTTATTTATCAAGATTATATGTCACACTGTTTGACCGCAGGTCAATGTATTCTTTTTTTTATTAACCAATGTTTAAGCTTAAGATGTGTAGCATACTCAATTAGATTTCAAAAAGCAAACATCTCCCCAAAATTCATTTACATAATGTAGGAATGGCTTTACCGTTAATGTTTATAACGATTTATTGATGTGAAACTCTTAAGAAGACATCCCATGCAGAAAACTAGTTTCCTTTTTGAGTAGCAATAGTACATTCTCTCCCAGAGAAACTTCCTCCTCTCTTTGTCATGCCGAGCGAAGTCGAGGCATCTCATCACTGATTTTAGCTAAGCATACATGATTTTGCTTTAATAATTTGAGTCGGTGTTGAGATCTCTCCATTTCGCTTCGCTTCAGTCGAGATGACAAAGGAAGGGTGTTCAGTCGAGATGACAATACTTAGTTGCTGTAAAAAAGGGGGGATGTGAAATTAGATTTCAAAAAAACTTTGACAGAACACCTCTCTTTTCAACATTAGAATCAAAACACTCCGTGGAGGAATAATGAGTGACCAGAAGAGTCCTGAAGTAAAGAAAAAATTTTCACTTATAGAGTTGTTAATGATCTTGATTTTAGTGGGAATTATTTTTACCCTAATTATACCAATCAGAGAAGATAGAAAAAATCACGAATATGTGCGAGAGGCTATTAGAGATATGAGGATTATAACCAGAGCTAATATCGCTTTTAAAAATGACCCGGCAAATGGTTACTATGCCTTTGATTTGGGACAATTAAATGTTGAAGAACTAATTGAGATGAACTATTTTAACTACGTTTTGACCGATACGACAATTGTAGCTGTATCTAATCAAAACTTTGGTGTTGAAGGAGCTGAGATCTATTTCTATTTGCCTGCCGGACCTTGGATGGTTAAAGACGACAACGTCTCCCGCAGTCATATCAACCCCAACTGGTTACCGTAACAAAGCAATTTATTAGCACATATAAAAAAAGCAGATAGGATAGAAAACCCTATCTGCTTTTCTATTTATTGTCTCAGTTATGTTTTCGATTTCTAAAAAGGAGAAACTACCTTTCTAATAAGTTACCGTGCCATCATTGCTTAACTTATACTCGTATCTGTCATCCTGAGTGTTCTGCACCAAATTGAATTGTTACATTTAATGTGGCTGATCAATTTGGTGCAGAATGTATCGAAGGATGCATTTTCGAACCAATATCAGAACATTACCGATTTAGTTGACTCGGTATTGCTCTATCTATCCTAACCGGTTCTCCATAAATTGCCCTGATCCTATAAAAGCCCATAGTCAATGGCGGAGTTATCTCGTGAAGATAGCTTGTATTATCGGTAATATCTAATAACTCCCAATTATCTTCTTCGATGTTATTTGAAGTATAAATAGCATAACTTGTAGCACCCTCAGAAATCTCCCATTGAAGATTTATCTGATTGCCTGATATACTGATTGTGACATTCTCAGGAGCTTTCATTATAACATAATACTCTTCGCCTGTCTGACTCGGTAACCAACCATCCTTGTATCCTTTTGCTTTGACCCTAGTTGTCTCTGTTATCGAGATCGGATCAACAAAAACCGGAGAACTCTCATTCGGTTCATCACCATCCAGAGTATATCGAATCGTTACATTGTCCATTAATGAAGATAGAATCACCTGTTGTGGCTCGCTATAATACCCACCGATAGGGTCAAAGTTCGGTGTAGCAACACGGTTCTCTAATTCAACATAGACAATGTTAGATGGTATCGACTCTTCGGAATCATAAACAGCAGTAACATAATAATAATACTCTTCCAGAGTTCCCAAATTGTAGTCGTAATAGTTAGTATATATTACTACTTGCTGATTTATCTTAATGCCATTACGATATACATTATACCCTTGCAGAGTCCTGTCACCAT